>CAZCFU010000178.1:0-3627 GCA_964498005.1 uncultured Oscillospiraceae bacterium
CCAGTCGGTGCTGAAATACACCGAGGAGCCCAAGCTGGTGTCCGCCCTGAACAGCCAGCTCACTGAGTATGGGAAACTGCAGGACGCCGCCGGATCCATGCTCCAGGCCCGGGGGGAGCCGCCAAAGGGGCTGGGCCCCGTGGCAAAGGCATCCTCCGAGATGATGAGCGCCATGAAGGCCATGACGGACCGCTCCGCCTCCAACATCGCGGAGATGATGATCCAGGGCTCCACCATGGGGGTGACCAAGAGCCTGCGCACCATCCGGGACTGCGATGTGAAGGACGACGGTGTGCGCCGTCTGGCGGACAAACTGCTCAAGACCGAGCAGGCCAACATTGAGGAAATGAAGCGTTTCCTGTAAACGATGAAGGGCCTCCGCGTCCGGCGGAGGCCCTTCGGTTTTCTCCATTCAGTTCAGCGAGCTGGGGCCGAAGCCATGGGGCAGCAGCTCCTTCAAGGGGAGTTTCACATACTCCCCGTCCCCCCGGGCCACCAGCACGGTGAGGCCGGGGGCGAACTCATACAGCATCTGCCGGCAGGCGCCGCAGGGCCAGCAGTAGTCGGAGCTCTTCCCCACCACGGCCAGGGTGGTAAATTCCCTGTGCCCCTCGCTGACGGCTTTCACCAGGGCGGTGCGCTCGGCGCAGATGGTGGAGCCGTAGGCGGCGTTCTCCACGTTGCAGCCGGTGAACACGGCGCCGTCGGCGCACAGCAGGGCCGCGCCCACGGGAAAATGGGAGTAGGGCACATAGGAGCGCTCCAGCATGGTGAAGGCCAGATCCACCAGGGCTTGGTCAGTCATATCAAAAACTCCTTTCCGATTTGGGGATTTTTTGGCAAGGGGAGCGCAGCCGGCTCCTGATTCAATAGTATACCAGCTTTTTGCCCCGGGCGGAAGGGGAAAAGTGAGGAGTCCGGCGATTTTTGTTGTTGCAATGCGGGAAAGTTTCTGCTATACTATAAGCTGTTCGTGTGGAGATATGCCATCTCACACGCCCAAACAAAAACGAGAAGCGTCGGGCGGAAGCCCCGGGCGCGGCCATCTAAAGATAAAGGACGGATGACAATGTTCGAGAAGGGAAAACGTGAGCGCCGCCAGAGCGAGGACGATAAGGTATTCAACCGTATGCTTCTCTGGCTGGCCGGCGCGGTGGTGGTGGAGCTGCTCCTGCTGCTGCTGAAAAAGGTGTATGTGGAGATGAAATGGGGCGGGATCCCCGCCAAGATGCTGTTGGACTTCTTCGGGGTATACTGCATAGCGGGAGCTGTCCTCGCCGCGGCCGGAATCGTCTGGGCGGTGCTGAACTATCGGATGGGCAGGCGGCTGACGCTCCCCGTGGCCATTACCGCGGTCGTGGCCGGCCTGTGGCTGGTGTCCATGCTCAGCCGCTTTATGTGGTCCGAGGGTGTGAAGATCCTTCTGATGCTGCCCGCGGGGGCGGCGGTGCTGATCGTCATTTTCTTCCTCTATCAGCGCCCCTTCTTCTATAACGCGGTCCTCACCGGCGGCGCGCTGATGGCTGTCTGGCTCTATGGAAGGTATTATCTGCTTCGTCCCCGCGTCACCATGGCGTGCTTCATCGGGGGCTGGGTGATCCTGGCGGCCGCGGCGGCGCTGGCGTTTGTGCTGCGGAACAACGACGGAAAGCTGGGGCGTGTTCGGGTGGTCCCGCCCAGCTCCAACTATATGATGACCTGGATCACCTGCGGCGTCGCGGCGCTGACCATGGTGCTGGCCCTGATCCTGGGTATGTCGACGAGCCATTATCTGCTGTATGTTTTGGCGGCGTGGCTGTTTGCCCAGGCGGTGTTCTTCACCGTGAAGATGATGTAAAGAAAGCGGAAAACCCGCCTCCCCCTGACAGGGGAGGCGGGTTTTTGTTGGATGAGCCGGTGCTTAGAAGCCGTAGTACCAGGCGCTGCTGAATATTTCGTCGATGATCTCGTCGAAGGAGGCGCCGTTGAACGCTTCCTTGAACTGCTTTGCCGCCTCGTCCAGCATGGTGCCGAGGGTCATGGATTCCTTTCCGGCAGTCAGCTTGATGCCGCCCGCCGCCTTCAAAAGCAGGGTGGGGAAGAACTGATAGCCGATGAAGAGGACCACGGCTGCGCCGATGAAGTACACCAGCCAGCACAGGCCGGAGTCGGAGCCGGGGCAGGTGTACTGGACGGTGAGCGCGCCGAAGATGATGGAGGACAGCACCGCCAGGGCAATGAACGTCAGCGCCATGGAGATGGACGCAAAGGACAGCAGGAACGCCAGCAGCAGCAGGGCGGTAGTCAGCACGCCGTTGTTGGCGCTGGCCTGCCACGCGCCGCCCAGGGAGAGGGTGCTCTTCTGGGCCTTGGCGGCGACAAAGACCACCAGGATGAACAGGGCCATGCCGATGATTGCAATCAGTCCGCCGTACAGCAGGCTCTCAAAGAGGGGGGCGCTGATCTTGACGGCATCCCTGCTGTAGGAATACTCGTTGAGCGTGGAGACAGCGGTGCCGCACACCCTGTTCAGTACGCCGAATATGGCCAGCCCGAGCGCCAGGACCCGGATGACGGTGAGGAGGATGCTGACCATCGTGTCCTGCCGCGCCATGGAGTCCTGAACGGCCTTGGCGGGGGAGGTACAATAGGACTTTAAGTAGCTCCACAGCCCAGAGGCGGCCGCCTTTGCCTTTTGCTGCATTTCAGAGGGCTGCCGGGGCGGCTGCTGGGGAGGCTGCTGAGAGAACTGCGGGGGTACCTGCTGAGGCGCCTGTTGAGGGGCCTGGGGCGGCACCTGCTGGGAGAACTGCTGAGGGGGCTGTTGAGGAGCCTGCGGGGGAACTGGCTGGGGCGGTACCGGCTGCTGAGGGATCTGCTGCGCCGCCCGCGCGGCGGCCTGGGCCTCCTCGCAGGTGCACTGGGCGTCGTCCTCCAGCTGCCTGCCGCAGAATTGACAATACTTCATTGCGTTTAAACCTCTCTCTTTATGTTTTCCGGCCTCCGCCGGTAAGGAAACGATAAAATTGGGCGGCCGCGCTTTATAAGTTTACATTATACTGAATCAGCGCTTTTTGTCAACTCCTGCCGTTTGTCAATGGTGGCCGTGGCTGAAGATGAGCAGCACACCCAGGGCGAAGCCCAGCACGGTGGCCAGGATGGGCCAGCGGGACTTCCACTGGAGCGCCGCCTCGGGCAGCAGCTCGAAAAATACCACGTACAGCATGGCCCCGCCCGCCAGGCTCAGAGCCGCGGCAAGGGCCGCCGGGGCCTGGTCCCCGATGAAATAGCCCGCCACCGCCCCCAGCACCGTGGGCAGGCCGCTGAGCGCGGCCACGGCGATGGCGGAGACGGTTTTGGAGCCGTCGTGGAGGAGGGGTGTGGCGATGCTCATGCCCTCGGGCAGGTTGTGCAGGCCGATGGTCACCGCCGCAAGCACGCTGGCCAAACAGATGCCCTGCACCGCCACCGTGGCCCCCACCGCCATGCCCACCGGCACGTTGTGGAGGGCCACCGCCGCCGCCAGTACGATGCCGGCGGTGCGCAGGTCATGATGGCCGCAGGCGCAGTGATGCGGGTTGGCCTCGTCCTCATGGTGGGCGCTCTTGTCGATCCAGCAGTTGAGCAGGTAGGTGACCCCGAAGCCCG
>CAZCFU010000179.1:0-3592 GCA_964498005.1 uncultured Oscillospiraceae bacterium
AGCTTCTCCAGCATGGCCGCGGGGCTGTTGTCCGCGCCGGGGGCGGTGGCTTCCAGGATGGCGTCAGCCTCCGGGTCGGAGACGTCGAACGTCTGCCAGGGGGCGACGATCTCCTTGCCGTACATCTTTTCCGCCGTATTGGCGCCCACCAGGATGGGGATATCCTCGCCGTTCTCACCGGTGCGCACACCGATGCACACGACAGGCTCGCCCTCTTCCAAATTGGCGGGCAGCCACTCGGCCGGGATCTGGCTCAGCTGCTCCTGGGTCAGGGGGGCCAGGTACACCTGAAGCTGCTTGGGATCCGCCTCCGGCTCCTCTTTCTGTGCGGGGGCCTTGGCCTTCTTCGCCGTAGCCTCGGTTTTGGTCTTGGGCCGCGCCTCGACCTGGCTGTCGGTCTGGCCGGACTGAACCTTTTCCAGCAGCTTCTGGAACTCGTCCGTCCCACCGCCCTTTCCGGTCTTGGGCAGCTCGGTGGTGTTGGCCACGGTCTGAAGCATAGACATAGCCAAACTGTTCATTTGATCCATTTTTCTTACACCTCCTTAATATTGGGATATATATTTCCAAACGGCGCAAGCGCCGGATTGGACTTCGTCCCTTCTTACTTTATGCTCCGATGCTGGCCCGCGCCCGGGCGGAGCTGACGAACTCGTCGATGAGCAATTCCTCGCTCTTGGCCACTTCCTTGTTGTAGAGCTCCCGCTTTTTGTCCTTCAGCTTCTCGATGGACGAGGTGTCGATCTTGGCGTCCACCACCTCTTGGCGCTTGGCCTCCTCCTGCTTTTTCAGCTCCTCCAGCCGCTGGGTCTCCTGCTGGATCTCCGCCTCCAGCGCCCGCAGGCCGTTCTGGTAGAGCATGGCGTCCACGATGGACAGCCCCTCGGCCTTGCGCTGGCGGTACTCCTCGTTGCAATCCCGGTAATCCTGCCAGACGGCCTCCAGCACTTCCTCCTGCTCCCGGACCTGAGCCAGGATGGCGGCGTGTTCGCCCTGGAGGGACTCCAGCACCTGCTCTTTATAGGACAGCACCGAGTCCAGCGCGAATTTGAATTTCTTCATCTTTCTTCAGCACCTCGCGGGGGTTTTTATTTGAGCAGCTTGGCCATTTCGGCCACACACTGGTCATAGGAAAAAGCCTGGTCCACATCCTGGGTGAGGAAGTCGTTCACCGCGTCGATCTTGGACATGGCGTAGTCCAGCTTGCGGTTGCTCCCCGGCTTGTAGGCTCCGATTGCCACCAGATCGGCGTTCTTTTCATACACGCTCATGATGTCCCGGAGGCGGGAGGCCAGCTGCCTGTGCTCCGGGGAGACGATCTCCACCATCAGACGGGAGATGCTGGCGCTCACGTCAATGGCCGGATAGTGGTTGGAGTTGGCCAGCTGCCGGGACAGGACGATGTGCCCGTCCAGGATGCCGCGCACCGTGTCCGCGATGGGCTCGTTGGTGTCGTCGCCCTCCACCAGCACGGTGTAGACCCCGGTGATGGAGCCCTTCTGGAAATTGCCGCTGCGCTCCAGGAGCTTGGGCATCTCCGCGTACATGGAGGGCGTGTAGCCTCTCGACACCGGCGGCTCGCCGATGGCCAGGCCGATCTCCCGCTGGGCCATGGCGAAACGGGTGAGGGAATCCATCATCAGCAGCACGTCGTACCCCTGGTCCCGGAAATACTCCGCGATGCCGGTGGCCACGCTGGGGCAGCGCATCCGCAGCATGGCGGGCTGGTCGGAGGTGGCGACGACCAAGATCGACCGCTTCATGCCCTCCGGGCCCAGGTCCTTTTCCACAAACTCAAGAACTTCTCGTCCGCGCTCGCCCACCAGGGCGATGACGTTGATGTCGGCGGTGACGTTTTTCGCGATCATGCCCATCAGCGTCGATTTCCCGACGCCCGAGCCGGCGAATATGCCGATACGCTGACCTTTTCCAATCGTGATAAGCCCGTCGATGGCCTTCACGCCGAACTGGATGCGCTCCCGGATGGGGGGGCGCTCCAGGGGATTGATGTAGCTGCCGCCCACGCAGTAAGGGGTGCCCCCCTCGAAGGGGCCCTTGCCGTCAATGGGCTGGCCCAGGGCGTTGATGATGCGGCCCCGGAGGAATTCGCCCACCTGGAGGGTGAGCTGCGCGCCGGTGTTGCGCACGAAGTTCCCCGCCGAGATGCCGCTCATGTCCGAGTAGGGCATGAGCAGGATGTGGTCGTTTTTGAAGCCCACCACCTCGGCGGTGACCTGTCCGCCGGAGTCGCCGTTGTAGATGCGGCAGATGTCGCCCACGGCGGCACGTCCGCCGGAGGCCTCGATGGACATACCCACAATATTCTCAATTTTCCCCGTCAGGCTGTAGGGCTCCGCGTTGTAGACCTGACGGGTCATTTGTTGAAAGATGGAAGGCATGATTTACTCCACCGGCCTGTGCCTCAGCGCTTCCTTCCCGGCCTGGGAGAATGGGAAGCCCTGTCGAATTCTTAATATATGGTGATCCCGGACGCGCTGTTGGCGGTGTCCGTCAGGATGGTGCGCAGATTATGCAGCTGGGTGGCGGCGCTGGCGTCCACGATCTCGTCCGGCATCTCGATGATGCAGGTGCCCGACTCGTCGTCCGCCATGGGGATGATGCGCACCCGGTCGGACAGGGCGCTGAGCGCCGCGGACAGGGAGGCGGGGATCTGGCTGAGCCGTTTGGCGTCGCACTCAGAGATATAGATGTGTACCCACTCTTTTTTCTTGCGCTTGTCGATGGCGGTCTGGATCATCCGGCTGATGACGTCGGCGCTGCTCTTCAGGCTGACGCACACCACCTTCTCCGCCACCGCCAGGGCCAGGTCCCGCAGATCGTCCACGCTCTGATCCATCTGCCGGTCCAGCGCCACGCCGGCCTGCTCCATGAAGCGGTGTACTTCCTCCTCCATGCGCTGGGCCTGCTCCTCCCGGAGCTGTTTGGACTCCACGGCCGCCTGGGCCATGCCTTGGACATAGCCCTCCTGGTACCCCTCCTCCCGGGCTTTGGCGAACACGTTCTCCGCCTCCCGGTCGGCGTCGTCCCTGGCCTGCTTCAAAACGCGCTCCGCGTCCCGTCTGGCGTCGGCCAGGATCTCCTCGGCCTGTATCTGGGCGAAGGTGATGGGGCTGGTCTTTGTCTCAGGCTCCGGCTCGGGTTCCGGGTCGGCAATGAGCGCGTCGAACCCTCTCTGGAGGCCCGCGCCGCCGTTAGGTTCGGCGTCCGTCTCAATGGCCGGATCCAGCTCCGGGGCGGGCGGCTCTTCCTCAAGCTCCGGCTCCACCACCAGCTCCGCCGCGTCGGGGAAGCGGTAGGGCTCCACCTTTGTCTCGGGATCAGACTTATCCTTGGCCCCCCCCAACAGGAACGCTTTGAATACATTAGGCAATGATATCGTCCTTTCCGCCCTTCGCGATCACGATCTCGTTCTTCTCCTCCAGGTCGCGGATGATATCCACGATGCGCTGCTGGGCGTCCTCCACGTCCTTCATGCGGACATTGGTCGTGATCTCCAGGTCGTCCCGGATATTCTGCGCCATACGGGTGGACATATTGCTGAGCAGCTTCTTGGAGACCTCCTCGTTGGCGG
>CAZCFU010000180.1:0-3580 GCA_964498005.1 uncultured Oscillospiraceae bacterium
ATCGGTAAGCGTATGTCCGGTGTCCCGCAGCGCCGTCAGCACCACAACGCCCCCATTCAGCGCGATTTCAAGTCCGACCAGCTCTCCCCCATGCCGCCCAATCCGGCGGAAAAACAGGGACAACACAAAATAGCACGCCACAAACAGCAGCAGCAACAGCCGGATATCAAGCTGAGAATAAAACACCCCATGATCCAGGGTCAGTGAGACATTGCCCAGCAGCTCCAGCCCCAACACCGCCCCCGCCAGCGCGGCGGAAGCTCCGAAAAACAGCACGGCCACCCGCAGCAGATACTGCTCCCCACCATAGGCAATGAGGGCCATCAGAACCCCAGCCGCCAGCTTGCACAGCCAATGGGCCAGCCAGCCCAGCCCAGGCAGGAATACCAGTATCGCATACAGCGCTCCCGCAGCCGCTCCCAGGCCGATGCGCCAACGTCTCAATACCGCCCCAGCCATTCGGCCCGCCGCCAACAGCAGCAGGTAGTTGGCAATGAAATTCAGCAAGAACAAAAGATCGGCGTAAACTACCGTCATGGGCAGGCCCCCTCTTCCCCGGTCTGTCCCAAATTATATCCCTCTCAGGCATCAAAAAAGGTCAAAGCACGTCCATGGTCAAATAAAAAGCGGCCCGCCGGAAAACCCGGCGGGCCAGCATTTGTTGTATTCAAATCAATTCATCCAGCGCCTGCACCAGCGCCTCCATATCCTTATCCGCGCCAATGCTGACGCGCAGCCAGTTTTTGATCTCCGGCTTATCCCACCAGCGTACCAGAATTCCCCGCTCCCTAAGACCATCCAGCAATTCCTTCCCGGTGCGTTTTGGGTGGCTGGTAAAGACAAAATTCGCCTGGGAAGGAAGGACTGTAAAGCCTATCTCCTTTAGTGTTTTTCCCGTCCATGTCCGGGTATCCATCACTCGGCGGCGGATGGACTGAAAGTAGTCCTCGTCCTGGATGGCGGCAGCGGCTCCCGCCTGGGCCAGCCGGTCAATGGTATAGGAGTTGATGGAATCCCGGACACAGCGCAAACCGTCGATGAGCTCCGCATTTCCCATGGCCCAGCCCACCCGCAGGCCGGCCAGCGCCCTGGATTTAGAGGTGGTCTGAACCACCAGCAGGTTGGGATAGCGGTCAATGAGCTCCACGGCACTGTGGGCGCCGAAATCTATGTAGGCTTCATCTACGATGACCACCACGTCCGGATTGGCGTTCAACAGCTTTTCCACTGTGTCCAGCCCAACCGCAATGCCCGTAGGTGCGTTGGGATTGGCCAGCACCACACCGCCGTTATTCCCACACAGCAAATCAATTGGCTCGGAAAAGTCGGGATTCATGGGAACTTCACGGCGATTCAATCCGAAAAAGTCAGTGTAGACAGGATAAAAGCTGTAGGTGATCTTTGGGAACACCACTTCCCTGCCCGGGTCAAAGAATGCCTGGAAGGCAAAGGCCAGTATCTCATCGGAACCGTTTCCACAGAATACCTGATTGATGTCCAACCCTTCCCGCTTAGCGATGGCGGTACGCAGCTCCACGCACTCCGGATCCGGGTAGAGCCGCAGACTATCCCCCGCTGCCCTGTTGATCGCTTCGATGACCTTGGGCGAGGGCGGATAGGGGCACTCGTTGGTATTCAGCTTGATAAATTGGCGGTCCTTCGGCTGTTCGCCGGGGGTGTAGGGGACAATGTCCTGGATACGCTTGCTCCAAAACCGGTTCATAGCGCCGCCCCCTCTCGCTTTACCTTTTTGACGGATTTCTCCGCCTTACTCCTGGGCGTCATCACCTCGTGACCGCAGCCCAGGCACTTCAATTTGAAGTCCATCCCCACCCGGAGCACCTTCCACTCCCGGCTTCCGCAGGGATGTGTTTTTTTCAGCTCCAGCACATCGCCGAGTTGAATATCCATGGGCACGGGATCCCACTCCCTTCCATTTGCTAGTTTCCTGATTCACTTTGGAAAACGGAACGCTCCGTTTGGATTTACATACCTCGTCAAAGGTAATATGCTCCCTTTTCTTTTTCGACATACCACACCTCAATCCCCGGCTGCTATCCGCCATTTTTGATCTTATCCCAATACGCCTTAGCCGCCTGCTCCGTTTTATTGGGGCCGTATTCATAGTACACATGATCTTTGATGGCGTCGGGGAGATACTGCTGCTCCACCCAGTGATTGGGATAGTTGTGGGGGTAGAGGTAGCCCTGCTCCCGTTCAAAACCCGCGCCGTCGGCGTGGACGTTCTGCAAGTGACGGGGATAGTCCCCTGTCCGGCCCGCCCGTACGTCCGCCATAGCGGCGTCGATAGCACTCGCCACGCTGTTGGACTTGGGCGCGGTGGCCAGCAGGATGACGGCCTGGGCCAGGGGCAGCTTTGCCTCAGGCAAGCCCAGTTGCAATGCGCTGTCCACGCAGGACTTCACGATAGACGCCGCCTGGGGGTAGGCCATGCCGATGTCCTCACTGGCGGAACACAAGATCCGGCGGATGGCGGTGAGCATATCCCCCGCCTCCAGCAGACGGGCCAGGTAGTGGAGCGCCGCGTCCGGATCGGAGCCCCGCAGGGACTTCATCAGTGCCGAGGCGATGTCAAAGTGATCGTCCCCGTCCCGGTCATAGCGCATGGCGGAGCGCTGGGCCACCAGTTTTGCGTCATCCAAGGTAATCGTGAGCACACCATCCCGAATACGGCTGGCGGTCATCAGCAGCTCCACGGCATTGAGGGCCTTGCGCACATCCCCGCCGCAGGCAGCAGCCAGGTGCTTTTGTACTCCTGGCTCGCACACGACCTCCACCCCCAGCTCCTGGGCCTGGAGGGAAATACCTCGCTCCACGGCGGGCATGATATCCTCCGCCGTGAGCATTTTGAACTCAAACACCGTGGATCGGGACAAAATGGCGTTGAAAATGGTGAAATAGGGGTTCTCCGTGGTGGAGGCGATGAGGGTGATCTTTCCATTCTCAATGAATTCCAACAGGGACTGCTGCTGTTTTTTATTGAAATACTGGATCTCATCCAGGTACAGCAGAACCCCATTGGGTGCCAGCAGGGTGCCCACCTGATCCATCACGTCCCGAACGTCGGCAAGGGAGGCGGTGGTGGCGTTAAGCCGCCGCAGGGTTCGGCCCGAGCGCTGGGCGATGATGTTGGCCACGGTGGTCTTTCCGGTGCCGGAGGGGCCATAAAACACCATGTTGGGGATCTTCCCGCTGTCGATCACCCGGCGGAGCAGGCCGTCCTGGCCCAAAATGTGCCCCTGACCCAGCACCTCGTCCAGGCTCTGCGGGCGGATGCGATCCGCCAGCGGCTGATAGCTCATGGCCCGTTACCGTTTGATGGACATGGCCATCCGGCGGTAGGTGTGCCGCACGCCCTTGATGACCACTGAATAGGCGGTGATGTTCTCCGGGGCCGCGATGCCCGTAAAGCCGGAATCGCCGATGTGATGGATATCCGTCCCGGTCATCTTGCTCATCAGGGCGATGCGGCGGATGGTCTCCACATCCGCTCCCTCCTGAGAGGTGCCGATGGAGGTCATGGTCAGCTTTTTCAGGCTGTGGGCATAGGCCACCAGCT
>CAZCFU010000181.1:0-3531 GCA_964498005.1 uncultured Oscillospiraceae bacterium
ATGCCCGGACAAGCCCTTGCGCTGCAAGGCTTTCCGGGCATCGTTTACATTAAGCTCGGCGGGATACATAGGATCGGGAAATGCCGCACAGTGACGCGATTTCCCGCTGGGTAAGCGGGGGACGGTTATCCAGTCCGTACCGGAGGCGGATGATGTGGGCTTCCCGCCCGGTGAGACAGGCGTCCACACAGCGGCGCACTTTGGCGCAGGCGTCCCGCAGGTCCAGCTCCTCCAGCATATTGTCGTCTACCCGCACCACGTCGATGAGGGACAGGGAACCGTTTTCCCCGTCACTATCCAGCGAGTCGGAGAGCGACAGCTCCCCCTGGAGCTTGCGCTGGGCCCTGAAGTACATCAGGATCTCATTTTCGATACACCGGCTGGCATAGGTGGCGAGCCGCACATTTTTGTCCGGCTTGAATGTGGACACCCCCTTGATCAGCCCAATGGTTCCAATAGAGATCAGGTCATCCTGGTCGCCGTTGGGGGTGTAGTACTTCTTAACGATATGCGCCACCAGCCGCAGATTGTGCTCGATGAGCTCGTCACGGGCATCAGAATCGCCCTTTGCCATCCGATCCAGACAGTCCTGCTCTTCTTCCCGGGTGAGGGCGCGGGGAAAGGATCCCGTGTTGCCCGCCAGCCGAAGGGTGAAGAACAGTCCGTTCAGCGTCAATAACAGCCATGCCGTCCACATGGACACCACCTCCATCTGAAATGTATGCGTGGGCGGCGTGTCCCTATTAGCGGAGAAAAAAGGTGCCCGATCCATCGTAGAGAAGGATTGGGCGCTTTCGTGTTCCGACAGTCTCAGCTTGTTTCTGGGAAATGGAGGGCCACATACAGCCGTCCGCCCTCAAACCGGGCGGCGATGGTTCCGCCCATCCGCTCGGTGAGTGAGCGTGCGATGGACAGCCCCAGTCCGGTGGAGCGATGGGCCGATTCCACGGTGTAGAAGCGGTCGAAGAGCCGTCCCACCTGTACCTCGTCCAGTCCCGGGGCGGCGTTGGACAGGGTAATCGTCCCATCCGCCTCCAGCGTTACGTCCAGGCCGCCGCCGCTGTACTTGAGGGCGTTGTTCAATAGGTTGCCCAGCACCCGGGATAGGGCGGCGCGATCCAGATTTCGCACTACCCGCGCTTCCGGCAAGGAGACGGTGGGGGTTATGCCGCCCTCCACCAGCGCGCCGTAGAAGGACGCCACCGCCTCCTCCACAGTGCCGTTCAGATCCACCGGCTCCAAGCGCAAATCCTCCTGGGCGGAGAGGGCCACCGAGCAGCGCAGCAACTCCTCGGTCAGCTGCTTCATGGCCTCGGCCCGGTCGGAAATCAGGGCCAGATACCGCGCCTGCTCTGGGGTTTTGTCTGCCTTGTCCAGCAGCTCCAGATAGCCGCAGATGGCGGTCAGGGGGGTGCGCAGGTCGTGGGAGACGTTGGTGACGGCCTCCTTCAGCTCCCGGTCGCCGTTCTCGTACCGCTGGCGCTGGCGGCGCAGCTCTCGGAGCTGGACGTTCAGCGACCCCGCCAGCTTCCGGGCGTGGGGGTCTCGGGAGGAGAGGAAGATGGGGTTGTTGGTGTCGGAGGAGAGGCGCTCCCCCAGTTGGCGGCCGATTTCGTCCAGGCTGTTTTGGAGCAGACGCAGACGGACAAACAGCGCCAGCGCAAGGACGGCCAGCACGGCGCACAACAGCCAGGGGAGCATTTTTTCACCTCGCCTCCAATCAATGTTTGCGGGACAGGGATCTATTTCAAATCCTTCCGCCGGAACAGGAGGAGTCCCAGTCCACTGGATAAAGCGATAGCGGCTAGGGCGTACAGCGGCATACTGCCCAAATTTTGCGTTTCCTGGCTGGAATACTGCACGACCTGACTGCTGGGCAGCAGGCTATAGAGCAGTTCAAATACGGTGCGCTGTGTACCGCCCAGATATTGAGGATTTTTCACCAGGCCACCCGGTATAGGCATCCCATTTTCCCATACAGCGTGATCTGTGTAATACTCGGGAGAATCCAACCGGCTTTTCATATAGATACTGGCAATCAACAGGAGAAATACTCCTAAAACGCACACCACTGCCGACACCGATTTGCGGTCGCAGATCATTACGATGATGGTAAAGAAAGCGCAAAACGCCGCCACCGCCAACAGCGACCCCAATATCATGAGAACGGCCCGTCCTGCGTCCATTACGATAAAACCGACCAGCGGTGTGCCCGCTGCCGCCACCACTGCCATATGAGCCGCGCAAAACAGCAGGGATACTGCCATACCAGTCAACAGGTCCGCGCCATAAATGGCCGAACGGGGATACCCTGCCGCCACTTTGTTTCGGATCGCGCCGTCGCTGTATTCCCTCCCAAAAAATAGAGGGATAAAAACTGCCATGATGAAGGAAACGATGATAGGGTAGACAAAAAATGCTCCATTCAGCGTTATACTGTCATACTGGTCCATCTGATAGTAGTTAAAGACCATAAAGATCCCGAAGCCGAGGCAGAACGCCAGCGTGCCCCAGAATAGCCTGCTTTTCCTCAGCCGCAGGAAGTTGGCGGATAGCAGATTTGCCATACCGCCCACCTACTTCAAGTCCTTCCGCCGGAACAGCGCCGCCCCGGCCCCGGAGAACAGGACCGTCAGCGCCGCCGAGCACAGCGCCATCCGCACCGGGTGCTGACCCGTCATCATGATATACTGGCTGGCCTGCCCGGTGGGAAGGAGGTCGTAGGCAAACTCATACACCTCCCGCTCCATGCCCCGGAGGTATTGGGGGTTCGGCTTCGGTTCGGTCTGGTCGAGTCCATCTACCGTGATGATATAGTCGGCGATATACTCCGGCGCGTCCAGCCGGGCCTGCACAATGGAGCTCGCCATCATCAGGCCAAAAAAGAGCAGGATACAGCTCACCGCCGCGGCGGCCTTTTTGGCGCAGTTCATGGTAATGGCGGTAAAGATGGCGCAGAGCGCGGTCTCCATCACCAATGTGCCCAACAGAGTAGTCAGAAGGAACGGGACGGGGATCGTCGGAGCGCCAATGGTGGGGACGCCCAGCGCAAACACGGCCAGCAGTGTAGCGGCGGTGGAGAGCAGGGAAACGACATACGCGGTCAGCAGATTGGAAAAATAGATGGAGAAACGGGAGTGTCCTACCGCTACCTTGTTCCGGATGGCGCCGTCGCTGTACTCGGTGCCGAAAAACAGGCTGATAAACACAGACGCGAACAGGCCGATGACCATGGAGTAAAAAAAGATAATAAAATCCAGCTGGACGTGTTCGCCGTACTTAATCCGGTCGCTGAGCCGGGTATAGACGGTGAACGCACCAAAGCCGAAGCTGACGGCCAGCGTCCCCCAGAACAGCATACTTTTTCTTAAACGCAGGAGGTTTGCGCTCAGCAGCTTAGTCATGGGAGCCACCCCCCACCAGGTTGACGAAATAGCTCTCCAGGCTCTCGTCCCGCTCCTGGGCGGACAACAGCTCGCAGCCCTCCGCGTCCAGCGCCCGGCTGAGCTGGGAGATGTTCACCTGGGCGAA
>CAZCFU010000182.1:0-3504 GCA_964498005.1 uncultured Oscillospiraceae bacterium
CGTCCATCATGTCGTCCCAGGTCCAGGTCTCGTCGGGGTAGGCCACGCCGGCGGCATCGAACATCTCCTTATTGTAGACCAGGATCACGTTGTCCTTGTCCTTGGGGATGCCGTAGATCTGCTCATCCGTACCGCTGGCGTTGCCGATGGAGATCTCGGAGAAGTGATTCTCGTAATAGTTATCCTCCACATCGGCGTAGAGGTCGGTCAGATCCGCCAGTATGCCGAAGTCGGCGTAATACAGGATCTGGTCGGTGTGCATCCAGAAAATGTCGGGCATGGTGTTGGACTCGGCGGCGGCCTCCAGCTTGGTCCAGTACTCGCCCCAGTTGGTGACCTGCACGTCGATGACCACTTCCGGGTGCTTGGCGGTATAGGCTTTGCACATGGCATCCATACCGTCACGCTGGGCGATGTCCCAGATCTGGAAGGTCAGGTGGGTTTTCCCGTCGGAAGCGCCGCACCCGGCCAGCGACAGCAGCAGCGCGATGAGCAGGACCGCCGCCGTCATGCGGGGGATTTTTTTCATGAAAACCACTCCTCTGCTTCATTTCTTGCTTGCGCCGCCGCGCGGGGCAGCGCTCGTGCCAAAATGATAATCCTTTCGCTGCCGCGCTGTAAATGGATTCCCATCTTTGAAATATGCCCAGATGTTGTGCGAGACGCTTTATGTGCAGTTCACCTGACATCTGGGTATATTGTTGTGGATTTTGTATGTTTCCACATATTTTACCGCTCTGAATTGGCAATTTTCACAACATGGACCTGGAGATATTCCGACTTTTTAAAATGGGGAAGGTTTTCCGAGATTTTTGACATGGCTTTATGTGTGTTTATAGAACTTTCTGGAAGCGCTGGGTAAAAAAGAGAAAATATTTTAATTGAATCGATTGTCCGCCTGTGATATAGTCTAAGCGATCGACCGCCGCGAGAGGAGGGTGTGCCTTGTTCCTTGATAAAAGCCAATTCGAGCCTGCCCCGGATGGGGGGGAGGATGTGCCGGAAAAGACCGGTTCCGCCCGCTTTTTCCAGATCATCCAGTCGGAATGCCTGTCGCTTATCGTACTCAACCTGCTGTTCCTGGTCAGCTGCCTCCCGGTGGTGACCATCCCCCCTGCCCTGTTTGCCGCCCATCAGGTGGTGCGCAAAATGGTGCTTGACAAGCCTGTGTCCTGCTGGCAGGACTACAGGGCGGCTTGGAAAACCGGCTGGAAGCGGGCTTACGGCGCGTTTGCCGTCACCATCCTTCCCATGGCCGTAGGCGGGTATGGCGCGGTCTTTTACCTGCGCCACACCCGGCAGTTTGCCCTGCTGCTGGTTCCCTTTGCCTTCTGTGCCGTCATCTTCCTGGTGTCCGCGCTGTCCTCGACCTATCTGTACGGCCTTTTGTGCGACGGCAGACCTTTGAAGGAAGCCATCCGGCCCGCCCTTTTGCTGGGCGTGGCCCGCCCCCTGCGGGCCGCCCTGGCGGCACTGTGCTGGTACGGCCTGCCGCTGCTGGCCATCCTGTTTTTCCCGCTGAGCGGAAGCTACCTGGCGCTGCTTGGCTTCAGCCTTCCCTTCCTGCTGGGCAGCTTTTATACCCGGACGGTGCTGAAGCGGTTTTGCGGCGGAAATGACTGAAACGCCGGGAAGCGGGCGCGATGCCCGTCACCGAACAATACCCCCGGATCGCCGCTTGGCAGGGGGACATCACCCGGCCGCGGACGGGCTTTGACAAAAATTGGAACGGTGATCAAAACGCTTGTCTGATCTGTTCCGGGAGGGGTTTTCCCCTCCCGGCCGTTTTCTCATGTTCAGGAGGAAACCGGCTGCGCGGGACACACATGGGACAAAATGCCCATGCGGCCCGTATATCGATGCGTTGTGGACAATTCATGGACATTTTCCAGCGGAATCAAATTGACGGATAGGGGCGGGAGTGTTATAATGTTGACAATCAGCCCATGGCGTACCGGCAATGATCGAGGGCGCTGATGTTGAAACGGATCGAAACCATAGGAAAGAGGAGAAGCCATGTATCGGATCGTGAAAAAACGGGTGCTCAATCCCACCGTGTCCCTGATGGAGATCGAGGCCCCCGCCGTGGCCCGCAAGGCGGAGCCCGGCCAGTTCATCATCCTCCGGGTGGACGAGGAGGGTGAGCGCATTCCCCTGACCATCGCCGACTTTGACCGTCAGGCCGGCACCGTCACCATCATCTATCAGGTGGTGGGCGCTACCACCGAAAAGCTCAACCACAAGGAGGAGGGCGAGTTCCTCCAGGACTTCGTAGGCCCCCTGGGCCGCGCCACCGAGACCGAGGGCCTGAAGCGTGTCGCCGTCGTGGGCGGCGGCGTGGGCACCGCCATCGCCTACCCCGTGGCCAAGAAGCTCCACGACGTGGGCTGCCACGTGGACCTCATCGTGGGCTTCCGCAACAAGGACCTGGTGATCCTGGAGGACGAGTTCAAGGCCGCCTCCACCAACCTGATCATCGGCACCGACGACGGCTCCTACGGCAAGAAGGCCCTGGTCACCGACCTATTGCGTGAGCAGATCGAGGCGGGTGCGAAGTATGACCGCGTCATCACCATCGGCCCGGTCATCATGATGAAGTTTGTCTGCCAGCTCACCAAGCAGTATGACATCCCCACCGTGGTGTCCATGAACCCCATCATGATCGACGGCACCGGTATGTGCGGCGGCTGCCGCCTGTCCGTAGGCGGCGAGACCAAGTTCGCCTGTGTGGACGGCCCGGAGTTCGACGGCCACAAGGTGGACTTCGACGAGGCCATGGCCCGCGGCGCCATGTACAAGGATTTCGAGCGGCACGCCCACGAGGCGGCCTGCAACCTGTTCAAGCAGGAGGTAAAGTAAGATGCCGAATATGAGACCAGATAAAAATCCCATGCCCCACCAGGACCCCCAGGTCCGGGCGTGCAACTTCAACGAGGTGGCCCTGGGCTACACCAAGGAGCAGGCCATTGACGAGGCCCAGCGGTGCCTGAACTGCAAGCACCGCCCCTGCGTGTCCGGCTGCCCCGTGCAGATCAACATCCCCGAGTTCATCGCCAAGGTGGCCGAGGGTGACTTCGAGGGGGCCTACCAGATCATCTCCCAGGACTCCGCCCTGCCCGCCGTGTGCGGGCGGGTGTGCCCCCAGGAGAGCCAGTGCGAGGCCAAGTGCGTGCGCGGCATCAAGAACGAGCCGGTGGGCATCGGCCGACTGGAGCGGTTCGTGGCCGACTGGCACAACGCCAACAACACCGAGCAGCCTGTGAAGCCCGCCTCCAACGGGCATAAGGTGGCCGTCATCGGCTCCGGCCCCGCCGGCCTGACCTGCGCCGGCGACCTGGCCCGGAAGGGCTATGAGGTCACCATCTTCGAGGCCCTCCACCTGGCGGGCGGCGTGCTGGTGTACGGCATCCCCGAGTTCCGTCTGCCCAAGTCCATCGTGCAGAAGGAAGTGGACGGCCTCAAGGCCCTGGGTGTCAAGGTGGAGACCAACATGGTCATCGGCCG
>CAZCFU010000183.1:0-3504 GCA_964498005.1 uncultured Oscillospiraceae bacterium
TCCTCAGCTCAGACATGAACAGCGGCTTGCTGCAAAAAGCGGTGACGCCCGCGTCCCTGGCCTCGTCCTCGATGTCGGACAAATCATAGGCACTGAGTACGATGATGGGCGCGTCCCCGCCCGTCTCCTGACGGATGCGCCGGGCCACCTCGACGCCGTTCATGTCGGGCATGAGCCAATCGATGATGTACACGCTGTAGCTGTCCCCGCGCGTGAGCGCCTGACGGGTGCGCAGGACGGCCTCCTTGCCCGACAGCGTCCACTCCGACCGCATCCCGAACTGCTGGAGCATATAGGTCACGCTGTCACAGGTGTTGAAATCATCATCGACCACCAGGGCCCGGCAGTTGCTCAGCTCCGGGATGGTCTGAACCTCTTTGGGGCCTTTGTGGAGGCGGAAGGTGAGGGCGACCACAAACTCCGATCCCGCGCCCTGTTCGCTGTACACCTCGATCGAGCCGCCCATCATGTCCACGATGTTCTTGGTGATGGCCATGCCCAGTCCGGTGCCCTGGATACCGCTGATGGTGGAATTGCGCTCCCGTTCAAAGGGCTCGAAGATGTGCTCCACAAACTCCTCGCTCATGCCGATGCCGGTATCCTTGATACGGAATTCGTAACAGGCGCTGTCTTCCGAAGCGCCGGGCTTCTCCGTGATCCGCATACTGACGGCGCCGCCCGTGGGGGTATACTTGATGGCGTTGCTCAACAGGTTGAGAAGCACCTGATTCAGCCGCAGCTTGTCGCCGTATACGTCCTCGTCCAGCACATCCACCGTGTCGATGCAGAAGTCCAGCTGTTTGGATCGGATGTCGGCCTGCACGATGCTGTGCAGACTGTGGAGGATGTCCGGCAGGCTGCACAGCGCCTCGTCCAGCTGCATCTTGCCGCTCTCGATGCGGCTCATATCCAGCACGTCATTGATCAGGCTCACCAGGTGGTTGCCGGAGGTGAGGAGCTTTTTCAGATAACCCTCCACCAGATCCCGCTGATCCAGATGGGTGAGGGCCAGGGTGGTAAAGCCCACGATGGCGTTCATTGGGGTGCGGATATCGTGGGACATATTGGAGAGGAATACGCTCTTGGCTCTGTTGGCCTGGTTGGCCTGGGCCAGGGCATCCTCCAAAAGGGCGGTCCTTTCCATTTCCTCGCGGGTCTCGTCGTCCACGTTCCGGAAGCCCAGCACCACGCCCCGCTTATGGTTCCACGTGCCGGCCCGGACGGCTTTCATCTGGAAGAACCGGATCTCATCGCCGCACAGCGTGCGGTAGTTGACGATATAGGTGATCCGCTGGCCCAGGTTTTTGGCCAGCTCCTCAGGGGAGAGGGCGCGGCGCAGGAGCTCACGGTCGTCCGTGTAAACGCACCGGTTGATATACAGCTCCAGGCTGTCCATGACGGGCAGTTTGCCGGCAAACACCTCGTCCAGCACAGTGTGCGGGCAGTAATGGGTGCGCAGAGGCCCGCCCTCGCCGGTGTCCAGGTTGTAGTAGCACACCAGGTTGTAATCCACGCTCAGCGCCTGCACCAGCTCGTTCTGCCGCCGCTCCAGCTCCGTGCGCTCCTGCTGTTCCCGCAGCTTCTGGGTGGTGCAGTCCAGGAGGAAGCGCTGGTAGACCAGTTCGCCGCCCTCTTCCATCAGCTTGATATTGCCCATCACATGGATGAGCTTTCCGTCCTTGTGCCTGACCCGGTACTCCAGGCTGGCGCTGTCGCCCTGCTTCTTCAGGGACTGGATGCACTCCCTGAGCTTTGGCTGATCTTCCGACACCACTGTGGGGGCGACCCAGCTGAAATCAGACTCCAGAGCTTCCATGGAATCGTACCCAAGCAGCTCCAGGGCGGCCCGGTTGACCTCCAGGACACGGGAGCCGTCCAGGGTATGCGTCAGGATGCCGCAGTCCATGGTGGTGAACAGCCGTTCCAGGGTTTGGTTCTTTTCCAGGAGCTCCCGCTCATAGGCCCGTTCCCGGGTCACATCGATGGCCACGCCCACGGTGCCCATCACGCTGCCGTCCAGATCGTACAAGGGGGACTTGAAGGTGGACAGCGTCCGGGAGCCGCCGCCGGTCTGGATGATCTCCTCCGACACGCAGGTCTGTTCCGTCTCCATGACGATCCGCTCTGATTCGATGCAGGCCGGGTCGTCCTGCTCCACATCCCAGATGTAAGCGTGGCCCTGGCCCTCTATCTGCTTCCTGGACTTGCTGACCGCGGCGCAAAAGCTGTCGTTCACCTTCTCGTGGATGCCCTCTTTGGTCTTGTACCAGATCAGGTTGGGTACGTTGTTGATGGTGGCGTCCAAAAAATGGCGGGCCTGCCACAGCTCCTTGCTCTGCCGCCACCCCTGCTGCCACCGGACAAAGTGAAACTTCAGCAGTTCCTTTGTCAGCGGAGCGATCCAGATATCGCTGATCTCAGACAGGCAGCCGGCAAGGCAGCCGGCAGGCTGCCCCCCAGGCTGCCCCTCCAGCAGGGGGAGCTGCTCCTGCTCAGCCAGCAGGATAAGCTGGGCCTGCTGCCCCTTGGCCTGGAGCAGCGTATGTACCGCCTCCGCCCCGTCCAGCGTCCGCAGGTCGGCCAGGATCACATCCGCCTGACTTGCCAGAGACCGGTCCGGTTGGCAGCTCTCGGTGAACGTGTGGGTAAAATTCTCAAGGGCCGGGATCTCCTTCAGCGCGTCCGACATCTCACGCTCAAAGCCGACCAGATAAAAGTGGGTAAGACAATGATACATCATACATACACCCTTTGCATCCGCTGATATGCTGGATAAACTAAGACTATTAGTACTATAACACACCTGCGAAACCAATGCAAGATTTAGAGAGATTTAACAAAAAAAGAATGCGCGTTCTCCTTTCCGGAACGGCGCGCTTCATTTTGCGCATCGATTGTTAATCGATGACGTAATATGCGTTTACGGTTTGCCCGTTTTTACGTTTCCACCATAGAATGGGCAAAAAGGGGGACATCGGAAGAGACTCAAATTTGGTTCAATTCTATGGTCTGGCCGGGGCGGAACACTTGCCGGCCGCTCTGGCTCAATGTTGCAAAAATGCCACCTGGCCGCACCAAACCGGCCTTCTGGCCGGCGGCGCTTATGCGCCGTAAATTCGAAGCCGCACAGCGGCGGAGAATTTCGCAGGCTTGGCTTTGCCAAGCCGAGCATGAAAATACCGAAGGGTGGAGGCGGCCATGGGCCGCCGGAACCCAAAAAGAAAGACACCCAACGGGTGCCTTTGTTTTTGGCAAGGATGAACAATCATAGATGCCACAGAAAAACATCTCAGTAAAACAAAAAAAGGGACCGTCATTCGCCTTGCGGCGAACGACCGGTCCCGGCAGCCTTCGGCTGCCTTGGTGCGCGAGGCGGGAGTCGAACCCGCACGCCCTTGCGAGCACTGGCACCTGAAGCCAGCGAGTCTACCAATTCCACCACTCGCGCGTTGATTGGGCTTGTGCTGTCGTTCAGCACGAGAATGATATTACCACAATGAAAGC
>CAZCFU010000184.1:0-3504 GCA_964498005.1 uncultured Oscillospiraceae bacterium
GCAGCTTCAGCAGCACCGTCTGGCAGATGTCCTCCCCGTCCTGGGTGGATTTCAGATAGGTGTAGCTCAGCCGCAGGATCAGGTCGGAGTAGGTGTCCACCAGCCGCTGGGCCTCCTGTTGGTCTCGTTTCATGTGGTTCTCTCCTTCAAAGGCGCCTTCACTGACAATACGAATGACAGGGGCAGATCCTGACAGGGGGGCAAAAATATTTTCGCCGCCCGCCCCAGCCTTAACAAAGCCGCAAATCCTTCCGATATATTCCATATAGTAATGGGAACGAAAGGAGCGGTCAACATGGAACTGCGGGCCACCCGGGAAATGCGGCGGAATGAACAGCTTTCCAAGGCCATGGCGAAAAAGGCGGACACATCGGACAACCCCGCCAAGGCCCAGACCCCCCAGAGGCAGGAATCTGCCGACAAGCTGACCTTGTCCCGGCAGGCGCTGGCGTTTTTTGAGGAGCAAAACCGGCTCCGGCAGGCGGAGGAACAGCGCCGCACGGCCCAAAAGCAGAGCGGCAGCAGTGAGCTGGATCTCCTGGAAAAGGCGCTGGACGTCCAGGATAAATGCCTGAAAATCGCCGCGTCCATCATGAAGGGCAACCGGGTGCCGCCGGAGGATCTGGAGTACCTGATGAACAACGACCCGGAGGGCTACAAGCTGGCCATGGCCCTGCGCCGGGAGAACCCCGACCCGGAGGACGAGAAGAGCGTGCTGGACGACGAGGATAAAAACGGCGGCTCCACCGACAGGGCAGACAGCGGCGGGGATACGCCCAGCGTTTCCGAGGCCGAGGCATCTTCCGGCGGCGGGGATGCCTCGTCGGCGGAGTGAACGTCGAAATTTACGGGAGGAATGCAGGATGTGCCTGATCTGTGACCGGATCGAAATGATCAAACGTGGGGAAAACCCGTATTTTGTCAAGGAGCTTGACACAGGCTACGTGGTGATCGGCGATAACCAGCATTTCCATGGCTATACGCTGTTTCTATACAAATCCCACGAAAACAAAACAGAGCTGTTCCATCTTGACCACGACGAAAAGATGAGGTTCCTGGAGGAGATGTCCATCGTCGCCCAGGCGGTTTCCAACGCGTTTGGGGCGGAAAAGATGAATTATGAGCTGCTTGGAATGGGGGACGCCCACCTCCACTGGCATTTATACCCGAGGGTGGCCGGGGACATCGAACACTACGGAAACAACGGCAAAGGCCCAGTCTGGTGGTATCCCATGGAAAAAATGTATTGCGACGACAACCGCCCAACAGAGCATGAACTGTCGGAGATGAAGCAAAAACTACTTTCGGAACTGAATAAACTGCTGTAAACAAAAAGCCCCCTGCCCAGCAAAGCTGGACAGGGGGCTGAATTTATAGCACAACCAATTCACCGTCCCGCGCGTCCACGGTGAGGGTGGAGTCGGGGGCGGTCTCCCCGGCGATGATCTTTCGGCCCACCAGATTCTCCACGGTGTGCTGGAGGTACCGGCGCAGGGGCCGTGCCCCGTACATGGGGTCGTAGGCGGCGTCCAGGATGAGGGACTTGGCCCCGTCCGTCAGCTCGACTTTCAACCGCTTGTCCGCCAGGCGGCGGTTCAGCCCCGCCAGCAGCAGGTCGATGATGTGGTAAATATTATCCCTTGTCAGCGGCTTGTAGAACACGATCTCGTCCAGCCGGTTGAGGAACTCGGGCCGGAAGGAGCGCTTCAAGAGCTCGTCCACCTGGGCCCGGGCCTCGCCGCTCACCTCGCCGTCCGGGCCGATGCCGTCCAGCAGATACTGGCTGCCCAGGTTAGAGGTCAGGATGATGACGGTGTTCTTGAAATCCACCGTCCGGCCTTGACTGTCCGTAATACGCCCGTCGTCCAAAACCTGGAGTAATACATTGAACACGTCCGGGTGGGCCTTCTCCACCTCGTCGAACAGGATGACGGAGTAGGGGTGGCGGCGCACCGCCTCGGTGAGCTGGCCGCCCTCCTCATAGCCCACGTACCCCGGAGGGGCCCCGATGAGCCGGGACACGGAGAATTTTTCCATATACTCGCTCATGTCGATGCGCACCAGGTTCTTCTCGCTGTCGAACAGGGCTTCGGACAGCGTTTTTGCCAGCTCCGTCTTGCCCACGCCGGTGGGGCCCAGGAACAGGAAGGAGCCGATGGGCTTGTCGGGGTCGGCGATGCCGGCGCGGCTTCTCAAAATGGCTTCGCTGACCAGCCGCACGGCCTCCTCCTGGCCCACCACGCGCTTATGCAGGATGTCTTCCAGGTGGAGCAGCTTTTCCCGCTCGCCCTCCATCAACTTGGCCACCGGGATGCCCGTCCAGCGCTCCACGATGCGGGCGATCTCCTCCTCGGTCACCTTGTCCCGGAGCAGATTGTCCTCCTTGGACTGGGCGGCGAAGCCCTCCTGCTCCTCCAGCTGCTTTTTCAGCTCTGGGATGATTCCGTACTGGAGCTGGGCCGCCTTTTCCAGGTCGTACTCCCGCTGGGCCTTCTCCAGCTGGGCGTTGGCGGACTCCAAATCCTCCCGGAGCTTCTGCACCTTGCCGATGGCGTTCTTTTCGTTCTCCCACTTGGCCTTGCCCGCGTTGAACTCATCCCGCAGCTCGGCCAGCTCCTTCTGGATATCCGCCAGACGGGCCTGGGAGAGCTGGTCGTCCTCCTTTTTCAGCGCCGCCTCCTCGATTTCGCACTGGATGATTTTCCGGGAGATCACGTCCAGCTCGGTGGGCATGGAGTCCATCTCGGTGCGGATGAGGGCGCAGGCCTCGTCGATGAGGTCGATGGCCTTGTCGGGCAGGAAGCGGTCGGTGATATAGCGGTTGGACAGGGTGGCGGCGGCCACGATGGCCCCGTCGGTGATTTTCACCCCGTGGAACACCTCATATCGCTCCTTGAGGCCCCGCAGGATGGCCACCGCGTCCTCCACGGTGGGTTCGCTGACCATGACGGGCTGGAAGCGGCGCTCCAGGGCGGCGTCCTTTTCGATATACTGGCGGTACTCGTTCAGGGTAGTGGCCCCGATGCAGTGGAGCTCGCCCCGGGCCAGCATGGGCTTCAAGAGGTTGCCCGCGTCCATGGCCCCCTCGGTCTTGCCCGCGCCCACGATGGTGTGCAGCTCGTCGATGAACAGCAGGATGCGGCCCTCGGACTGCTTCACCTCGTTGAGTACGGCCTTCAAGCGCTCCTCGAACTCGCCCCGGTACTTGGCCCCGGCGATAAGCGCCCCCATGTCCAGGGCAAAAATGGTCTTGTCCTTCAAGCCTGCGGGCACGTCCCCCTTGACGATGCGCTGGGCCAGCCCCTCGGCGATGGCGGTCTTGCCCACCCCCGGCTCGCCGATGAGGACGGGGTTGTTTTTGCTCTTCCGGCTCAAAATGCGGATGACGTTGCGGATCTCGTCGTCCCGGCCGATGACCGGGTCCAGCTTGTTTTGACGGGCACGCTCCACCAGGTCCGCGCCGTACTTTTTCAGCGCCTCGTAGGTGTCCTCCGGGTTGTCGGA
>CAZCFU010000185.1:0-3503 GCA_964498005.1 uncultured Oscillospiraceae bacterium
CGGCTGGGCGGGCAAATCCAGCGCCGGTATGATCTGTCCCTGGCCCCCATTGGCCCGGACAACTGGCGGAAGGCCGCCTTTCTCACCACCGACCCGGAACGGCTCAATCCTCTGGATCAAAAGTGGATCATGAGCAATGCCTTTTCCATGCTCCAGGCAGTATATGACCCCGCTTGGAACTGCCGGCTGATTCTCAGTGAAGGAAACGCTGTGGGCTTTGCGTTTTTCGGCTGGGAGGAGGGGGACAGCGCCCCTCTGCTGTGCCGGTATATGATCGACACGGACTGCCAGGGCCGGGGCTATGGGGCCCAGGCTCTCCCCCTGGTGCTGGAGGAGATGTACCGTCTCTACGGACGGCGGGAAATCCGCATTACAGTGGAACCGGAAAACATCCGGGCCATCCGGCTCTATGAGCGTTTTGGCTTCCGCCCCACCGGGGAATTTGACTGTACAGAGGCTGTCTATGTCCTTCCCGCTCCATCTCAGGAGGTGTGATGCCATGAAATATTCCATTTTCGGCGAATCCCACGGCCCCGCCATCGGCGTGGTGATCGAGGGCGTCCCCGCCGGGCTGGAGCTGGATCTGGATGCCATCCGCTTTGATCTGGCCCGCCGCGCCCCCGGCAAAAACGCCCTGTCCACCGCCCGGAAGGAGGCGGACGAACCCCGCATCCTGTCCGGCGTGTTTGAGGGAAAAACCACCGGCGCGCCGCTGTGCGCCGTCATTGAGAACACGGACACCCGCTCGGGGGATTACACCCGCACCAAGGACCTGGCCCGCCCCGGCCACGCCGACTATGCCGCCCATGTGCGCTACGGCGGGTTCAACGACTACCGGGGCGGCGGGCACTTCTCAGGGCGGCTCACCGCGCCGCTGGTATTCGCCGGTGGGGTGGCCAAGCAGCTCCTGGCCCAGAAGGGTGTGCAGGTAGGGGCCCATATCAGCACGATCTACGGGATCAACGACGACTCCCTGGAGGACTGGGAATCCCTGCGGGCCGCCGCTTCCAAAGACTTCCCGGTGCTCAACGATGCCGCCGGGGAGGAGATGCGGGCCGCCATTCTGGAAGCGAAAAACGAGCAGGACTCCGTGGGCGGCTCCATTGAGTGCGGGGTATTTGGCCTGCCCGCAGGGCTGGGGGCCCCCGACTTCGGCCTGAACGCCGAGGGCATTTTCTCCCAATATCTCTTCGCTGTTCCGGCGGTGAAGGCGGTGGCCTTCGGAGCGGGGACGGCCTTTGCCCTGATGCGGGGCTCCGAGGCCAACGACCCGCTGTATGTGGACGACGACGGCTCCGTCAAAGCGGAGCAGAACTGCGCCGGGGGGGTCAACGGCGGCATCACCAACGGGATGCCGCTGGTATTTGAAGTGACTATGCGGCCCACCCCCTCCATCGCCCGCCGGCAGTTCACCGTGGACATGGCAAAGGGGACGAACGCCGAGCTGGAGCTTCAGGGGCGGCACGACCCCTGCGTAGTTCACCGGGCGGTGCCCGTCATCGAGGCGGCGGCGGCATTAGCGGCGTGCGAGTTGATGGGAGTTTGAACATGGATTTGAAAAGACTGCGTCAAACTGACGAAACTGTGGTCATCCTCCCCGGCGCCGCCGTAGTGGGCGACGTCACCTTCGGCCCGGACTGCTCCGTATGGTTCAACGCCGTGATCCGGGGGGACGGCAAGCCCATCACCCTGGGGCGAGGCTGCAACGTCCAGGACTGCGCCGTCCTCCACTCCGACGTGTTCCCCACCGTGCTGGGGGACCGCGTCACCGTAGGCCACGGGGCCATTGTACACGGCTGCTCCGTGGGGGACAACACCGTTATCGGCATGGGGGCCATCGTGCTCAACGGCGCGAAGATCGGCAAAAACTGCATGGTGGGCGCGGGGGCCCTGGTCACCGGCAAAACGGACGCCCCCGACGGCTCCCTGCTGGTGGGCAATCCCGCCAAGGTAGCCCGGCCCCTCACCGAGACGGAGATCGCCGGACTGCGGGAAAACGCGGAACACTATGTTGAACTGAAGGAGGAGTACCGCTGATGGACGATCTGCAATCCCTGCGTCGGGACATCGACGCCATTGACCGGCAGCTGGTGGAGCTGTTCAAACAGCGCATGGACGTGACCCGCCGGGTGGGCGAGTACAAGCGCGCCAACAGCATCCCCGTGCTGGACCAGGAGCGGGAGCGGCAGGTGCTGCAAAACAAGGGCGAGCTGGCCGGGGAGGAGCTGCGCCCCGCCGTCATCACCCTGTTCCAGACCGTCATGGCCCTGTCCCGGCGGCAGCAGCGGGATCTGATGGGCCAGGGCGCGGACAATCCCGGCGTCCGCCGCTGGCTGGACGCCCAGGCCGCCCAGCGCCAGCCTATACCCGCCCCCCGGGTGGTGTACCAGGGGGTGCCGGGGGCCTACAGCGAGCAGGCCGCCGTCAACTTTTTCGGGGAGGGCGCAAATACCGCCGGCCTGGAGCAGTTCGAGGACTGCTTTTTGGCCCTGCGGGAGGGGCGGGCGGATTACGCCGTGCTGCCCATCGAGAACAGCTCCACCGGGGCCATTCGGCAGATCTACGACCTGCTGACCCAGTATGAGTGCTACATGGTGGGGGAGACCACGGTACGGGTGGAGCACTGCCTGATGGCGCCCAAGGGGGCCACCTTGAATACCATCACCCACATCTACTCCCACGAACAGGGGCTGTTCCAGTGCGAGCGCTACCTGAACGCCCACCCGGACTGGAAGCAGGTGCCCCAGGCGGACACCGCCGGGTCGGCCCAGATGGTGGCGGACAGCGGCGATATCACCAAAGCCGCCATCTGCTCGGCCCGGGCGGCGGAGCTCTATGGCCTCACCATCCTGGCCCACGCCATCAACCACAACACCCAGAACACCACCCGGTTCGTGGTGGTGTCCCCCCGGCTGGAGCTGCGCCCCGGCGCGGACAAGATCAGCACCCTGTTCGTCCTGCCCCATGAGGCGGGGTCGCTGCACGAGGTATTGACCGTGTTCGCCGTCCACGGGCTGAATATGGTCAAGCTGGAGTCCCGGCCCCTGCCCAAGCGGAGCTGGCAGTATATGTTTTTCCTGGAATTTACCGGGGCCCCCGACGACCCGGCGGTGGGCGACGCCCTCCACGAGCTGGCCCAGACCACCGGGGAGTTCCGGGTGCTGGGGTGGTTCCGGTCGAACTTGGATTGAGCGGCTTTTGTAACGATATGGTATGATCGCAAGAAGGGAGCTCCCCTCATGGAATTGCTGGCCAACGCGAAAATCAACCTCACCCTGGATATCCTCCGTAAGCGGGAGGACGGCTACCATGACCTGCAAATGGTCATGCAGTCCGTCACCCTGGCGGACGCCCTCACCGTCACCCCAGCCCAGGGGGCGGAGGGCCAAGCCTCCTCCGACCTCCACTTCCTGCCCACCGGCGGAAAAAACCTGGCCCAGATGGCCGCCGCCGCCTTCCGTCAGGCCACCGGACTGGGGGGCGAGGTGGACGTGACCATCCAA
>CAZCFU010000186.1:0-3492 GCA_964498005.1 uncultured Oscillospiraceae bacterium
AAGAGATCATCCTGCTCAAGCAGGGGGAAATGGTGCTCAAGGGCCTGAACCGCCGGGGCTTTGAGGAAAAAATGATGGGCAACGCCAAGCGGCGGCTGAAAAAATACGGTTCGTTCAAGGTCTACACCCGCCAGTCCACCACCTACGTGGAGCCCCTGGACGACTCCTGCGACTTCGAGGGCGCCTGGGAGGCCATGGGCAAGCTGTTCGGCGCGGTGGGCATATGCCGCGCCCAGGCCTGCCCCAAGGACAAGGACGCCATTGTCGCTTGTGCGGTGGACTACCTGGGGGACAAGCTGCAAGCCGCCCATTCCTTCAAGGTGGAGTCCAAGCGGGCGGACAAGACCTTCCCCATGACCTCCATCCAGCTGTCACAGTACGTGGGGGGCGAGCTGCACGACCGCTACCCCCACCTGACGGCGGATATGCACCACCCGGAGCTGACCGTCCATGTGGAGGTGCGGGACTTCGACGCCTACATCCACGCCGACCCGGAGCCGGGGGCGGGCGGCCTGCCCGTGGGCATGGGCGGGCGGGCGCTGTCCCTGCTGTCCGGCGGCATCGACTCCCCGGTGTCCTCCTATATGATCGCCAAGCGGGGGGTCATCGTGGACATGATCCACTACTATTCCTATCCCTATACCTCCCCGGAGGCCAAGGAGAAGGTGCTGGAGCTGGCCCGCCTGCTGGTGCCCTACACCGGCAAGCAGTGCGTCCACGTGGTGCCCTTCACCAAGATCCAGGAGGAACTGCGCCGCTCCTGCCCGGAGGAGCTGTTCACCATCCTCATGCGGCGGTTCATGATGCGCATTGCCTGCCGGGTGGCGGAGAAAAATGACATCCACGCCCTGGTCACCGGCGAGTCGGTGGGCCAGGTGGCCAGCCAGACCCTGGAGGCCATGGTGTGTACCGACGCGGTGTGTACCGTCCCCGTCCTGCGCCCGCTGGTGGGCATGGACAAGGAGGAGATCGTCCGGGTGTCCCGGAAGATCGGCACCTTTGAGACCTCCATCCTGCCCTATGAGGACTGCTGCACCGTGTTCACCCCCAAGCACCCCCGCACCAAACCGAAGCTGGAGGAGCTGGAGGAGGCCGAGAAGGCGCTGGATATCGACGGCCTTGTGGACGAGGCGGTCAGCAATATCGAGCGGGTGATGCTGGATCTGTGAGGAGGGCCCCCTCACCTCGTCAGCTCTAACGCGATTTGAAAGCCAGCACGGAACAGGGCCTGTCCATGGAAAAACACCAGCAGGTTTTGCTCGTCCATCCATGCCTCCAATTCGTCCTCATGCGCTTCCCCTACCAGCGCACGCAGGCTTTGCGCACTTTTTTCCGCACATTGGCGCGCGTCTGCGTATTTGCGCTCCTGCTCCAACAAACCGTATACCATATGCTCTTCCGCATACCTATAAAGAATTTTCATTGGCTCGATCATGATGTTTCCTTTCCACGGCAGTCAAGAGCGTACCGTTTTGTTCGTATCCTTATTATACATGAACAAAACGGTACTGTCAAGGGGGCTCAATAAATAATGGTTCCATTTGCAGAGCGTCTACAAAAAGCACGCCAGCAAAAAAAACTTATGCAAAAGGAAGTTGCAAAATATTTGAACACGACAGAACGCTCGTATCAGCATTATGAGGGTGGCACACGGCGGCCCAATTATGAAATACTAGTAGCAATTGCCGACTATCTTGACGTAACGACGGACTATCTGCTGGGCCGGACGGAGGAGCCGAATCAAAGGGGCGGCGTGTGATCCGCCGCCCCGCAGGGCATACCCCAGCAAAGCAGAAAAAGTGCCCGCCCCTTTTGAAGGGCGGACACTTTCTTTTTATGTCAGCGCCGGCGCGGTGGGCTGGTACGCCTGACACTCCTCCTCGTCCATGGTGTTCAGCACCTCCCGCAGGAAGGCCGCCCCCCCGGAGCCGCAGTCCAGCTCCACATAGTTCATCCGCTGGGGGGACAGCCCCCGCACCAGGGCGGAGCCGGAGGAGTAGTCCTCCCCAGACACGTCGGCCTCCCACAGCGCGCAGCCCGCTTCCGCCAGCTCCTCCCGGCCCGGTTCGTCCAGGTTGGGGGCGCTGACCACCAGGGCGGGATACCGGGCGATGGCGGCCAGCAGCGCCGCCCCCTCCGCCCCCTGGGCCAGGCAGTCCTCCGTGCTCTCACCTGTCAGGAGCAGCCCCACCGTGTGGCCCGCCCCCACCAGGCGGCGAACCAGGCCGTCCCGTTCTTCCAGCTGCTCCGGCGTGAAGAGGAACAGGGAGCGCAGCTCCCGGCCCTCCACCAGCCGGACACACTCCTCCCCCTCGTCCCCGCATCGGAACGCCAGGTACAGCTCCGCCCCGCTGGGGGGATCGGAGGTCTGCGCGCCGCCGGAGGGGATGGGGTCGTCATTGGCGCTGCCGACAGACTCCAGATAGTGGCTCAGGCTGCTTGCCAGCAGACTGTCCGCCGCGTCCACAAAGCTCTGGTCACTGAGGATCACGTTGGCGTTGGTCACCCGGACCAAGGTGCCGTACGGGGTCGGCGTCCGGGAGCAGCTGATCGTGCCAAAATACTGGCACAGCCAGTCGATGGGCACAAAAACAGTGTTGTTGCGCACCATGGCCCTGGCAGGCACCGGATTGCCGTCCAGATCCTCGGCGGTGTTGGTCTGAAGGTCAAAAATGATCCCCCTCTGCCCCCGGTTCGTCACCACGACCATGCGCCGGGTGGCGCTGTACAGGGAGCTGAGTCCCAAATCAATGCCGGTGGACAGATTGGACAGCATGGTATAGGGCACGTACAGCACCCCGCCCACCGTGCGGGGCATATTCTCGGTGGTGAGCTCCAGCAACACCGTCTCGTTCACCGCCATCAGGTTCACTTCGGCCCCGGTGCCGGAACCGAACGCGGGGCCCGTCATGCCCAGCGCCAGCGCCGCCAGCAGTACCGCCGCCAGCAGGCCCTTCTTCCAGCGTTTCATGCCGTACCCTCCGGGTTCAGCCCTGCCAGCCAACGCCTGACCATGTCCAGGGCGTGGTTGGCGGCCAGGTTCCGGGTGCGGTCCCGCCGGGCGCTCTGGCTGGCCAGGTTCAGCTCCTTCACCCAGACGCCGTCGGGCGTGGCCAGGGCGGTGAACACCAGCCCCACCGGGTTGCCCCGGTCGTCCGGGTCTGGCCCCGCCACCCCGGTGGCGGACACCGCCGCATCGCAGCCCAGCACCTTCCTGGCCCCCTGGGCCATCTCTTTCGCCACTTCGGCGCACACCGCGCCCTTCTCATCCAGCAGGGCCTGGGACACCCCCAGCACCCCCGCTTTCACCTCGCAGTGATAGCTCACCACGCCGCCCATGAACACCGACGCCGACCCCGGCACATCGGTGATCCGCTTGGCAATGAGGCCCCCAGTGCAGCTCTCCGCCGTGCCCAGGGTCAATCCCCGCTCCCGCAGGCCGTCCAGCACCACCTGTTCCAGGCCGGACACGTCCGCGCCGTACACCAGGCC
>CAZCFU010000187.1:0-3485 GCA_964498005.1 uncultured Oscillospiraceae bacterium
TTTGCCCTGGACGACAGCGGCGTCGTGGCCGCCTACGGCGGCTCCGCCATGCTGCCCCAAACGATCATCCTGGACAAGGACGGCGTGATCGTCTATAACACCGTCGGCTCCGTCACCTATGAGCTGCTGGAATCCATCGTCGCTCCGCTTATTTTGGAGGAATACTGACATCTTCAAAAAATATGAGATACTTATGGCAACTGATACCGTCAAAGCATTGGACGATCAAATGGCTTTGATTTGTGAGGAAATCAGAAAGGTTGGAAACTTATGACACAAGTTACCTTGGGCCGGACCGGGCTCACCGTCAACAAAAACGGCTTTGGCGCGCTGCCCATCCAGCGCGTTTCCCGGGATGACGCGGCGTACCTGCTCCAAAAGGCCCTGGATCACGGCATCGACTTTTTTGACACCGCCCGGGCCTATTCGGACAGCGAGGAGAAAATCGGCTTCGCCCTCGGCGCCCGGCGGGAGCGGTTCATCCTGGCCACAAAAACCATGTCCAAGGATGTGGAGGGCTTTTGGAACGACCTGCACACCAGCTTGAAGACCCTGAACACCGACTGCGTGGATATCTATCAGTTCCACAACCCGGCCTTCTGCCCGAAGCCCGGGGACGGCACCGGTCTGTACGAGGCCATGGAGCAGGCCCGGGCCCAGGGAAAGATCCGCTTCATCGGCATCACCAACCACCGTCTCGCCGTGGCGCGGGAGGCGGTGGACTCCGGGCTCTACGACACGCTTCAGTTCCCCTTCAACTACCTGGCCACCCCTGACGAGATCGGGCTGGTAGAGGCCTGCAAGACCCGGAACGTGGGCTTCATCGCCATGAAGGCGCTGTCCGGCGGGCTGATCGCCAACTCCGCCGCCGCCTACGCCTTCCAGGCCCAGTATGACAATGCCCTGCCCATTTGGGGCGTCCAGCGGGAAAAGGAGCTGGACGAGTTCCTGTCCTACATAGACGACCCACCCCAGCTGACGCCGGAGCTCCGGGCCGTCATGGATCATGACAGGAGCGAGCTGGCGGGGGATTTCTGCCGGGGCTGCGGCTACTGCCTGCCCTGCCCCGCCCAAATCGACATCCCCAACTGCGCCCGGATGTCGCTTCTGCTGCGGAGATCCCCGGCGGGAGGCCATCTGTCCCCGGCGGGCCAGGAAAAAATGGCGCGGATCGACCACTGCGTCCACTGCAACCACTGTGTGGATCACTGCCCGTACGGGCTGAACACGCCGGAGCTGCTGCGGCGCAACTATGAGGACTACAAGACATTTTTACACAAATGAAGCGGGCCAAGACCATCTTCGGAGTGTGAGCAAGGTATGATTACAGAAAAAGACGGTGTATTCGCGTTAGAAACGGAACAGACCTCCTACCTGTTCCGAGTGATGCACACAGGCCATCTGGAGCACCTGTATTACGGGCGAAGGATCCGGTTCCGGGACGCTTCGGCGCTCACGGAAAAGCATTCTTTCGCGCCGGGGAACGGGATCTGTTACGACGGCGCCCACAAGAATTTCAGCCTGGAGGACGCCTGTCTGGAGCTGTCCTCCTGCGGGAAGGGGGACATCCGGGAGCCTTTCCTGGAGATCGTATACCCCGATGGCAGCTTTACCTCCGACTTTGTCTTTGATGCCTATGAGATCAGCGACACAAAGCCGGAATTCGCCTCCCTGCCCGGCTCCTACAGCGAGGACGGCAAGGTGGAACACCTCTGTGTCAAATTGAAGGAAAAGACGAAAGCCGCGGAGCTTGAGCTGCACTACTATGTGTACCCGGAGTGCGACGTCATCGGAAGGAGCGCGAAGCTCATCAACACCGGGGAGGCCGGGATCACGGTCAAGCGCCTGATGAGCGCGCAGCTGGACTTGCCTGACTGCGGCTATGTGTTCACCACCTTCACCGGCGGCTGGGCCCGGGAGATGAAGCGGACGGATACCCAGGTGTGGGCGGGGAAGCACGTGAACTCCTCCTACGCGGGGGTATCTTCCAGCCGGGCCAATCCCTTTGTCATGCTCTCCGGGGAGCACACCACCGAGGACGCGGGGGACTGCTTCGGGGTCAACCTGATCTACAGCGGAAACCACTACGAGGCGGTGGAGGTCAACTCCTGGGGCAAGACCCGGTTTGTAACCGGGATCAATCCCCAGTCCTTTTCCTGGAACCTGGGCCCTGGGGAGGCGTTTGAGTCGCCGGAGGCGGTGATGACCTTCTCCCACGAGGGCTTCAACGCCATGAGCCGCCATATGCACGCCTTTGTCCGGGAACACATCGTCCGGGGGGAGTGGAAGCGAAAGCTCCGCCCCGTCCTCCTGAACAGCTGGGAGGCGGCCTACTTTGACATCGACGAGAAAAAGCTCCTCAACCTCGCCAAGGCGGGAAAGAAGGTCGGCGTCGAGCTGTTTGTCATGGACGACGGATGGTTCGGCAGCCGGACGGACGACACCCGCTCCTTAGGGGATTGGACTGCCAACCTCAAAAAGCTGCCCAACGGGCTGAAGGGCCTGTGCGACAAGGTAAAGGCCCTGGGGCTGGACTTCGGCGTCTGGGTGGAGCCGGAGATGGTCAATGTAAACAGCGAGCTGTACCGCGCCCACCCGGAATGGGCCATGGATATCCCGGGCCGGGCGCATTCGGAGGGGCGCAATCAGCGCATTCTGGATCTGAGCGATCCCGCGGTACAGGACTACATCATCGAGGCCATGACCGAGGTATTCTCCTCCGCCGACATCTCCTACGTGAAGTGGGACATGAACCGCGTCTTTTCCGATGTGTACTCCAAGGCCAGAGGGCCGGAGGGGCAGGGGGAGGTCTTTCACCGCTATATCTGCGGGCTGTACCGCTGCATGAAAACGCTGACGGAGCGGTTCCCTAAAATCCTGTTCGAAGGATGCGCGTCTGGCGGGAACTGGTTCGATCTGGGCATCCTCTGCTATTTTCCCCAGATCTGGGCCAGCGACAACACGGACGCCCTGTGCCGGGTGGAGATCCAGAACGGCTACAGCTACGGCTACCCCATGTCCACCCTCAGCGCCCACGTCTCCTCCTGCCCCAACCATCAGACCCTGCGCAATACGCCGCTGGACACCCGCTTCAACGTGGCGGCCTTCGGCGTATTCGGGTACGAGTGCAACCTGTGCGACATGAGCCGGGAGCAGCTTGCCGCCGTCCAAAAACAGATCTCGCTGTACAAGCGGTGGCGGGAGGTCCTGCAATTCGGCGACTTTTACCGGGGGCGGAGCTTTGCCGGGGAGAGCGGCTATCACAGCGCCATCGGCGTCACCGGCGCCCAGAACACCATGGAGTGGACCTGCGTCTCCCCGGACCGGGAAAAGGCGGTGGGGATGCTCTTTCAGAAGCTGGCGGTGCCCAACGATTTCTTTGCCTGCTACCGGGCAAAGGGTCTGGACGAGGAGGCACTGTATCACTTCTACAACCGGCCTCTGAAATATGACATCAGGGACTTCGGCGGGCTGGTCAATATGAT
>CAZCFU010000188.1:0-3478 GCA_964498005.1 uncultured Oscillospiraceae bacterium
GTGGAGCCCAAGGCCGCGGGCGTGGACGAAAACGGCAAGCTCACCCCGGCGGTGATCGGCCTGTCCGTCAACGCGGAGGAGGCCCAGTCCTATCTGGACGCGGCCGCCCCCGGCGAGCCTGTCACCATCCCTCTGGAGTTCACCCCGCCGGGGACCAGTGGGGACGAATCCCTCTACTATAAGGACCTTCTGGCCTCCGTCACCACCAACATGGACGGCGTGGCTACCCGCTCCTTCAACGTGAACCGGGCCGCCGAATTCTGCAACGGCAAGGTGCTCCAGCCCGGGGAGGTGTTCTCCTACCTGGACACTATCGGCGACCCCAGCACTCGCAACGGCTATAAGACCAGCACCGGCTATCAGAACGGCCTGACCGTGGAAATGGACGGCGGCGGCGTGTGCCAGGTGTCCTCGTCCCTGTATTACTGCGCGGTGTATTCCAACCTGGAGATCGTACGCCGGGCCAACCACGCCTTTGCCACCGGGTACATCCCCAACGGGCTGGACGCCACCATCTATTATCCCTCTCTGGACTTCAAATTCCGCAATAACACCGGCTTCCCCATCAAGATCGTGGCCTGGACCGAGGGCGGCGCGGCCGGACAGCTCACCGTGCAGTTCTACGGCAGCAACCCCGACGGCATCAAGGTGGAGACCCAGCGGTACACCCAGTCCTCCACCCCCTGGACCACCGTGTACCAGCCGGACGAGACCATCCCCCGGGGCACCAACAAGGTGGAGATCACCCCCTATACCGGCTATGTGGTGGATGTGTACCGCTGCGTGTACGACGCCAACGGCAATCTCCTCTCCCGCACCTTTGAGAACCACAGCGTCTACGCCAAGCGGGACAGGCTGGTCCTCTACAACCCCGCTGACGCGGCCTACTGGGGCATCCCCGTGGATCCCGGCACAGTGGTCACTCCGGATCCCGGCGTTGTGACCACCCCTGAAGTGCCGCCGGTCACCGAACCGCCCATTGTGACCGATCCCCCCGTCATCCCCACCGATGACCCCAACCTGCCGACTGTCCCCACCGATCCTGTGGTGGACACCACGCCGGAGCCCGAGCCCACCCCCACCCAGTATATCGACCTGCCCGACGAGGGCGGTTGGGGCGGATGGGACGACTGGAACGGATGGGAGTGACGCGCCATGTTTCAAGGTTTTTCCCAGGAAACGGTGGACTTCATGTGGGGCATCCGCTTCAACAACGAGAAGAGCTGGTTTGAGGCCCACAAGTCCGACTACCTGACCTGCTTCCAGGCCCCGATGAAGGAGCTGGGCGGCCAAGTTCAGGCAGAACTGCTGGAACGCTTCCCCAAAAGCCAGCTGAACCTGAAAATCTCCCGGATCTACCGGGACGCCCGCCGGCTGTTCGGCCGGGGGCCCTATAAGGATCACCTGTGGCTGTCCCTGTTCCGCTTCGGCAACGAAAGCGGCGGCGACCACCCGGTGCTGTGGTTCGAGCTGGCCCCCGACGGCTGGAGCTACGGCATGGGCTTCTGGTGCGCCCAGGCGTCGCTGATGGAAAAGCACCGGGCCCGCATCGACCGGGACCCCAAGCCCCTGCTGAAGCTGCACAACAGGCTGGCCAAGCAGTCGGAATTCGCGCTGGACGGGCCGTCCTACAGCCGCCAAAAGCCCTGCGCCGAGCCCAGGCTGGCCGAGTGGTACAACAAGAAGTCCCTGACCGTGGGCCACGAGGAGGAGCTGACGGAGTTCCTCTACGGCCCTGAATTGGCCGACCGCCTGGTGGAGGGCTTTACTTTCCTCATGCCGTACTATGACTATTTCTCCACCATTTGGGCGGATCCGGAATAAGCCGCAAAAAACAGTTCAAACGGAGCGTATTTAGGAATATGAAAAAAACAATTGCTTTTCTTCTTTCGGTGGTCTTGATGCTCAGCGCGGGCGCCGCGAGCGCCGCGGCCATAAACGCCGATACGACGCCCGGCGCCGATGTTACAGACAACCTGGACACAACGCCTGACGCCGACGCTACAGACGCCCTGGACACGGTGCCGGACGCGGACGTTACAGACGCGCCGGCTGTACAGGCCGGCATGGCCAATTTTCAAAAGGTGAACACCTACAGCAGCGGACAATTCGAGGACGTCACGCCGGCAAATTGGTACAGCGCCGACGTTGCCACAGTCTATGAGCTGGGGCTTATGGGCGGCGAGTCGGGCAGCTATTTCAATGCCGGCGGCCCGGTCACCATGGTTCAGGCCATCGTCATGGCCGCGCGCCTGCACAGTATATATAACACCGGCTCCTGTGAATTCGGGGCCGGTGACCCCTGGTACGAGCCATATGTCAATTACGCGCGGGAGCACGGCATCATCACCGGCAATACGAGCATCTATGGTCTCGCTTCCCGTGCCCAGTTCGCGGACATACTCTCCCGCGCACTGCCGGCGGGGGATCTGGAGCAGATCAATGAGATCGCCGCCAACGCGATCCCCGACGTAAAAACCAGCGATCTGTACGCCGAAGGCATCTATATGCTCTATCGCGCGGGTATCGTGAGCGGGAGCAACTTCCGCAAAGCTTTTTTCCCAAAGAGCGGCATCTCCCGGGCCGAGGCCGCCGCTATCCTGGCCCGTATGGCGGACAAAAGCCACCGCAAGAGCTTTACGGTGGAATACTCCGGGCCTGACCTGACGGCGCTGGAGGCGAAGGATGACAGCTTTTTCGCAAACTCCGCCATACTGGGCAACAGTCTTGTGGAGGGCTTAAGGCTGTATTCAAACCTGAAGTCCCTCCACTATTTCAGCGCCACCAGTGTGTCGGTGGTTTCCGCGACACGGACGAGGAATGTGCGGCTGCAAAACGGCTCCAACGGCACTCTTGTCCAGGCGCTGTGTCAGAAACAGTATGACAAGATCTACATCGAGCTGGGCATCAATGAGATCGGCGGAAATTTGAACACCTTCATCACCAATTATGGCAATATGATCGACACCATCCGGGCGGCTGAACCGAACGCGGACATCTATATCCTCTCGATCCTGCCCGTGACCAGGAGCAAGTCGCAGTCCAGCACATCGTTCAATATGACGCGCGTCAATGCGTACAACGCGGCGCTGTATAAGCTTGCCGGCGAAAAGCAGTGCTATTATATGAATGTCTGCTCCGCGTTTCAGGGCAGCGACGGGTATCTTCCCGCCAGTTGGAGCTGGGACGGCGTCCACCTGCAGGCGAAGTACTACTCCGTGTGGGAGAACTGCATCAGAACTCTGTATTGAATCTGTTTGATGTATCAATGGGGATTTCCAATATTGGGATCGCGGAAAACTGGTAAAAAAACGCTCTCCCGGCATCCGCCGGGGAGCGTTTTTTTGCCTTTATGCCATTTTCCTCTTGCGTTGCGCCACATCCCGTGCTACAATATGATATATAATATAATATTATTCTAAACCTTGATTTTCGGGCGGCCACTTTGCGCCCAAGATCCCGGTGAGATATTTAAAAG
>CAZCFU010000189.1:0-3403 GCA_964498005.1 uncultured Oscillospiraceae bacterium
GCCCCCACCGTGGGGCCGATCACCGTCAGCAGGGCCATGGCCGGGGCCATGAGCAAGGAGGTGGCCGACATCACCCGATCCAGAAAGCCCCCCGCCGCCCGCCGGTCGCCCTGGGCGGTGCGCCGGGCCAGGTCGGGCACCATCACCAGGCACAGCGCCCCGATGAAGCCGGTGGGCAGGGCCAGCAGGGGCAGGGTCATGCCGCACAGCACCCCGAACTCGGACATGGCCTCAGACAGGGTCATACCCCCCTCCACCAGCTTCGCCGGGATGAGCACCGCGTTGGCGGAGCCCAGCAGCGTCCCCAGCAGGGAGGTGGCCCCCACAGGAAGGGCGATGGTCATCAGCCGCCTGCCGCTCACCTCCGCCCCGGCGGGGTCGGGCGGGAACCGCTTCCAGTGCCGCCGGAACAGCAGGGTGAGGGCACAGGCGGAAAACACCTCGCACAGCACCATGCCCAGGGCGATGATGCCCACCGTCTCCTCGGCGCTCCGGGGCAGCAGCGCCGCCAGGAGCAGAAGCACCGCCGCCGCCCGGATGAGCTGCTCGGCGGTCTCCACGGCGGCGGGGGGGCGCACCCGGCCGATGCCGTAAAAGCAGTGCTTGTGGAGATTTTCCACCCCGGTGAGCAGCATACAGGGCACCATCACCACCACGCCCAGCCGCGTCCGGGCGTCCCCTAAAAGATAGACGGAGATGGGATCAGACAGCGCCACAACTGCCAGCCCCAGCGGCACCGCCAGCAGAAAAAAATCCCTCAGCGCGCGGCGCAGCACCAGCTTGACCGTGCCGCTGTCCCCCAGGGCATGGTACCGGGCGGACAGGGTGGACACCGCCACCGTCAGCCCCACGGCGGTCACCGACATGAGCATGGAGTACACCGGCATCACCAATTGGTACAGCCCCATGGTCTCCGCGCCGATGAGCCGGGACAGGGCCATGCGGTACAAAAAGCCCACCACCTGGGAAAACAGGCCGGTGGCGGTGAGCAGCAGGGTTCCTGCCAGGATCGTAGACAAGGGCTCGCCCCCCTTCACAGGATGAGTTCTCATTCATCCTATGAGGGAGGGCTTGTCAGACATTCTATTGGTCCGCCGCCCGGATCAGCGCCCCGGTGACGCAGTCCAGATAATAATTCGCGGTGTCGGTGGTCACCAGCCACACCGGCGTCAGCCGGACGCCGCCGGACAGGGATTGGACCGTGCCCCGGTAACCCGGCTCCATGGCGCGGATGGCGGAGCACACGTCGCCGGTGGCCCCCAGCTCCTCGGAAAACCGCATCAGCGCCGTGGGCAGCGTGAGCGCCTGGCCCGCCTCCGCCGTCCCCTCCGCCGCCATCAGCAGCGTGCCCCGCAGGGCCGTCAGATACCCGTCCCGGTATATGAACTCCACCTCACAGGAGAACACCGGCACCCCGTTCCAGCTCTGCCGAAAGCGGAGGACGACATCCTCCCCCTCGTCCACCTGATCGGCCAGCGCCCCCTTCACCCCCAGCTTTTTCAGCAGGGCGGCGGCGTGCTCCTCCGGGCGGGCGGTTTTCCAGTGGTCGTCCTGGGAAAGGTCGGCGGACAGCTCGCCCCCGGCCCGGAGGCTCACCTCCCCCAGCTTGCCCTGGTAGAGGTACAGTCCGCCCCCTCGGTTGTCCCCCTGGACCTCCTCGTCCAGCAGGGCGCTCACCAGTCGGGCCTCCCGCTCCACATCCCGCTCCACCGTCATGGGGGTCAGTCCGTCCGCGGGGGCGATGGCCTCGATGTCCACCTGTATGCCGCCCTTTTCCAGCACTTGAACGGTCTGCTCCAGCGCCGAGCGCTCATAGCTGGCAGACTCCTCCCTGCGGATGCCCACCAACACCAGCAGAAAGCCGTTCACCGTCAGCAGGATGAGGATGATCAGGTTTTTCAGTTTGCGCCATTCCACGCCGCGTACTCCCCTTTCACACCGCCACCCAGTCCGGCGAGACGGCGGCACCCCCGCCGTCCCGGTACTGGATGACCAGCTCCCGCCGCTCATCCGTCAGATCGGGCAGCATGGCCGCCGCCTTGTCGATGGGCAGCAGCAGGGCGCGCTCCCCGTTGGCGGTGTAGCAGCGAAAGCGGAGGGTGAACCGGGTGACATACCCATCCTCCACCCAAAACTCCGCCGCCCAGCCCTCGCCGCCCAGGCGGACGGCGCAGCCGTCCAGCAGATAGCCAAAGCGCACCCGCAGCGTGCCTCCCTCCTCCCGCGCGGACATGAGGTACAGCTGGGCCTCGCCGCACAGCGCGCCCAGCGTGCGCTCCGCCAGCGTCCGGACGCCGTCCACCTGGTCGGCAATGTCCCTGCCCACCGGATATTTCTCCGGCTGGGCCGCCCGGTAGGTCACCGTGCCGTTGGCGCTCACCACCAGGCGGTCGCCGCCGTCCAGATACACCTCGCCGCCGCTGACCGGGGCGTGGTTCTGCGCGCTGTAGTCCAGGGCCTCCAGCACCGCCGCCGCGCCGGCTCCGCTCGTCAGCGGGACGGACGCGTCGTATCCCTCGCGGCCCTGCTCCCCCTCGGTGATGAGGGTATAGGGATCCAGCAGCCGGGTCAGCGCCTGATCCTCAAAGGCAAAATAGGCCCCGTTTGAGGTCGGCCCTTCCGCCGCCGGATCCAGATGGAGGCTCTGGGTCAGGGCGGTGGAACAGCAGAAAAATTGGCCGCTGCCCGCCTCCTGCCAGCACAGCAGCACCTGATCCTCCGCCCCGGCGCACAGCAGCACCCGACGGGCAGAGCCGGACGGCGACCCGGCCTCCGGCCCCTGGAGCCACCGTTTCAGAGCGGCCAGGGGCACCTCGCCCTGAAAGTCGAAGTACACGCCCGTCCCGCCCAGATACCGCCGCCACTCCCCCTCCGTGATGGATTGCGGCGTCCCGGCGGAGGCCAGCGCGTCCCCCAGCAGGGCGCCCAGCGGGGGGAACAGCTCCTCCAGGCGTCCCTCGTCATATTGCACGCCATAGCGTCCCCCTTCTCCCGTGACAGCCAGCCGGGCGGGGAGCATGACCATTTCCCCGCTCTCCTCGGACGGGCCCGCGCCGGGGCTCTCCCGGGGGGACAGCAGATCCAGCACGCCGCTGTCCCGCACCAGCGGCGTCATGGTCAGCAGATAGACGGCGGACAGGGTGAGCAGGACGATGAGGACGTCCTTTCCCCATTCGATCCAGCGACGCTTATCCCTCATTCCTGGCCTCCTCCCGGGGGCCCCGGACGGGCAGCTCCATGCGGATGGTCAGACCGGGCTCCCGCTTGTCCACCAGGTACAGCCTGCCCTCGTGCTGCTTCATGATCTCCTGGGCGATGGACAGCCCCAGCCCGGTGCCGCCGGACTGGCGGGAACGGGCCTTGTCCACCCGGTAGAACCGCTCGAAAATGCGGTCCCGGTCGC
>CAZCFU010000190.1:0-3378 GCA_964498005.1 uncultured Oscillospiraceae bacterium
GACGACGTGACCGACGAGCTCATCGACCGCTTCGGCGACCCGCCCCGGCAGGTGAACAACCTGATCTCCGTGGCCCTGCTCCGGGGCCAGGGGGCGGCCTGCGCCATCAAGGACATCTCCCAGAAGGCGTCCGGCCTGGTGTTCACCCTGGAGAAGGTCCACCTGGAGGCCATCGCCGCCCTGGCGGGGCAGTATCCGGGCCGCCTGCTGTTCTCCCCCGGCGACGTCCCCACCTTCACCCTGAAGCTGCGAAAGGCGGAAGACCCCCTGCGCATGGCCTCCCAGGCGGTGGAGCGGTACGCCGCCCTGCTGCCCTCGGTTGAAGGTTGATTTGCATTTCCCGTCCCGTTGATGTATAATACCCTCCAACGGTGCTTGACCCGTCAAATTTTGCCTCATGGATTGGAGAATAACATGAAAAACTGGAAACGACTTCTGGCCCTGCTGCTGGCGGGAGCCATGGCCCTGTCTCTGTGCGCCTGCAAATCCGGCGACAGCGCGGAAAGCCCCTCTGCTGATCCCTCCGCCAACCCCTCTGAAGAGGTGTCCGCCGGCCCTGACGCCGATCCCAGCGCCACCCCGGAGATCGTGGCCGACCTGAGCATGGGCCCGCTGGAGTTCTCCGCCGGGATGTCCGCTGGAGACGTAGCCCTCACCGTCAACGGGGAGGACGTGCCCGCCGACCTGTTCCTCTACTGGCTGGACTACAACTGCTACTATTTCATGTCCTACTACGGTATGATCGGCCTGAGCCTGTCCGACTATGCCGACGACATGGTCGAGGAGGCCGTCTATTTCTGTATCAACCAAACTCTGCTGCGCCAGAAGGCAGTGGAGCTGGGCTGCCTGCCCACCGACGCCCAGGTCAAGGAGGCCCAGGATTCGCTGGATGACGAGACCCGTGAGATGCTCAAGTCCGGCTACGGCCTCTCGGACGACTCCATCAACGCCCTCATCCTCTCCAACGCCTACTATGACAACGTGATGGCCGCCCTCACCCACGAGCCCACCACAGAGGAGCTGAACAGCGACTATCTCTACCGGGTCAAGCATATCCTCATCAAGACGGTGGACGACAACCGCCAGCCCCTGCCCGAGGATCAAATCGCTGAGAAAAAGACCCAGGCCGAGGAACTGCTGGCCGAGCTCCAGGCGGCGTCGGATCTGCCCGCGCTGTTTGACCAACGGATGAACGAGCTCAGTGAGGACGGCCGCGACGAGGCCACCGGCGAGCTGTACGCCCCCGACGGTTATCTTGCCGCCCCCGGCGATATGGTGGCTGAATTCGAGACCGCCTCCAAAGCCCTGGCGGAAGGCGAACTGTCCGGCATCGTGGAGAGTATGTTTGGTTACCACATCATCCTGCGTCTGCCCACCGACGTCACCGCCGAGGAGCTGGAGGCCCATCCCGAGTACGCGGAGGACTTCCGCGCCGCCGCCATGGACGACCTTGTCGCGCGGTGGGAGGACGCGGCGGACATCACCCGCTCGGACGCCATTTCCACCCTGGACCCCGAGGACTTCTACAACCGCCTCACCGTGTATCAGCAGGCCCTGTACAGGGAAGAGGGCTGAATCGGCCCCTTTTCCACAAAAGGAAAAAGACTTATCCACGGCATGATGCTGTGGATAAGTCTTTTTTGTTTCCCCGCTTGTCCCCCTTCCCTATCATTCGACCTTCGCAATTGATATCATAGACAGTGAAAGAAAAAGGAGTGTTGTGAGCATGACCCAATGGTATGCCAAGACCGCCGCCCAGGTCCTCCGCGAGCTGGACACCAGCCAGACCTCCGGTCTCACCCCCCGCCAGGGGGAGGAGCGGCTGGAGAAGCACGGCCCCAACAAGCTGGCCGGGGCCAAGAAGCAATCCCTCGCCGCCCGTTTTTTCGGGCAGATGAAGGATCCCATGATCCTCGTCCTGCTGGCCGCGGCGGCGCTGTCCCTACTGTCTTCCGGTGGGGAAGACTGGGTGGAGGCCCTCATCATCCTGGTCATCGTGGTGGTGAACGCCTGCATCTCCATCTCCCAGGAGGACAGCGCGGAAAAAGCGCTGGAGGCATTGCAAAAGATGTCCGCCCCCTTGGCCAAGGTGATCCGGGGCGGGCAGCAGATCCGGCTGGAGACGGACGCCCTGGTCCCCGGCGACATCATCGTGCTGGAGGCGGGGGATCTGGTCCCCGCCGATGCCCGCATCCTGGAGTGCGCCAATTTAAAGGCGGACGAATCCGCCATGACCGGCGAGTCCGTCCCGGTGAACAAGCAGGCGGACGAGGTCTTGCCCCCGGAGACCGTCCTGGGCGACCGGAGCAACATGGTGATCTCGTCCACCGTCATCACCAACGGCCGCGCCGTCTGCGTAGTCACCGCCACCGGCATGGACACCGAGGTGGGCCGCATCGCCGGGATGCTCATGGGGGAGGAGGACACCTCCACCCCCCTCCAGCGCAAGCTGGCGGAGATCTCGAAGACCCTGTCCTTCGTCTGCCTCGCCGTGTGCGCGGTGATGTTCGGCGTGGGCCTGCTCTACCACCGCCCCATCCTGGAAATGCTCATGGCGGCGGTGTCCCTGGCGGTGGCCGCCATCCCGGAGGGCCTGCCCGCCATCGTCACCATCGTGCTGGCCCTGGGCGTCCAGCGCATGGTCAAGCACAACGCCATCGTGAAGAAGCTGCCCGCGGTGGAGACGCTGGGCTGCGCCGGGGTGATCTGCTCGGACAAGACGGGCACCCTGACCCAGAACCGCATGACCGTCCAGCAGGTGTGGACCTCCGGCGACCGCCACCGCCGGGAGGCGCTGACCATCGGCGCGCTGTGCAATGACACGGTGCTGACGGTGGGCGGGGACGGCAAGCCGAAAACCACCGGCGACCCCACCGAGACCGCCTTTGTGGACGCCGCCCTGCTGGACGGGCTGGACAAAAACACCATGGAGCGGGAGTTCCCCCGGGTGTCCGAGCTGCCCTTCGACTCCGACCGCAAGCTGATGAGCACCGTCCACCCCTTAAGCGGCAAGTCCGGGAAGTACCGGGTCATGGTGAAGGGCGCCCCCGACGTACTGCTCTCCCGGTGCACCCACATCCTGGCGGGGTCGGCGGTCCCCCTCACCGCGGCCTTTGCCCGGGACGTGGAGGCCGCCAACGGCTCCATGGCGGAGCAGGCCCTCCGTGTCCTCGCCTGCGGGTATAAAGACATCGAAAAATTACCCTCCGGCAACCCCACCAGCGAGGAATTGGAGACCGGCCTCACCTTTGTGGGGCTGGTGGGCATGATCGACCCGCCCCGCATGGAGGTCAAGGACGCGGTGGCCCAGTGCTACGGGGCGGGCATCCGCCCGGTGATGATCACCGGCGACCACAAGCTCACCGCCGTGGCCATCGC
>CAZCFU010000191.1:0-3360 GCA_964498005.1 uncultured Oscillospiraceae bacterium
GCTCCGCGTCCCGCTGGCTGAGCACCGCCGCCAGCCACACCAGCGGATTCCACCAATGGGCCGCCAGCGCCGCACACCGCAGGAGGCTCCAGAGGTGATCGCCCTGGCGGTAATGGGTGTACTCATGGGCCAACACATGGCGGAGCATATCCGGGTCAGCCGCCGCCTCGGGGGTCACGTAAATGGCGGGCCGGAACAGCCCGAACAGGCACGGGGACGGCAGGCCCACAGCCGCGTACACCCGCAGGGGGCAGTCCGCGCTTTCCATCGGGATACGCTCCCGGCGCAGCCTCCAATAAAACCGCAGATTCGACACCAGGAGGATCAGCGCTACCGCCGCCGACCCTGCCAGCCACACCCAGCCCAGCCAGGCGGGGGCTTTCGTCAGATCCGGGGCCGCGGGGGGCTCCGGCGCATCGGGCAGCGTGGGCGAGTTGGGCGCCTGGGGGAAGGCGGTCAGCACCGCCTCCGGGCCGTCCTGACCGCCCAGGGCCAGGATATCGTCCGGGCCGCCCTTCTCCAGGCCGTTGTCCGTAACGTTATAGATATTCTGCTCCATGCGGCTCTCGGAGAATATCCGCGTTCCGGCAAGAGGAGAAGTAAATAGCTGCACCGGCACCAGCAGCCGCACCAGCACCACTGCCCACAGGGCGTAGCGCAGACGGGCGCTCATCCGCTTTCCCAGCACGGCCCGCAGGGCCAATACCACTAAAATCAGAAATACGGAGGTAATTACCCACTCTACTAGCATAACCGCCATATTATTTCCCCTCCTCGATCTGATCCAAAATGGCCCGCAGCTCAGCCACCTCGTCGGCGCTCAGCTCCTGCCGTTTGGCCATGGCGCTCATCATCAGTCCCACGCTGCCCTGGTATACCCGATCCAAAAAGCTGTGGGTCTCGTCGATCATCGCCTGCTCCCGCTCCACCGCCGGAGTGTAGGATTTCCCCCGGCCCGCCTGCTCAACGCGAACCAGCCCCTTTTCCTCCATCCGGCGCAGGGTGGTGATGGTGGTGCTCTTCGCCCAGCCCACCGACGCCTCCAAATCCGCCACCAGCTGCATGACCGTGCGGGGGTGATTCTCCCACAGGCAGTTGAGGACGTTCCACTCGCTGGCATTCAGTTTCATGCTTCCCATACGACGCTCACCTCTCGTTTGGTTTACTTTGTAGCCCAATCATAGCATAAGTGGTTTACATTGTCAACCAAAAATAGATGACAGTTTGGTTACAAAAAGCGGCCCCACCGGCGGATGCCGGCAGGGCCGTTGGTTTCTATGGAATAAAGTGCTCAAAAATGGGAGTTACGCCGTCCTGGGCCAACATATCCATGGTCTCCCGGCTCCGGATCGTCCAGCCCACTTCGTGGACACCGTACAGCGCCCGCATCAGCCGCAGGCTGGGCTCCTTTCGATCCTCCCACTTGTAGGCAATAAAATCCGGGCGGGTAAACGCGGTCGTGAGCAGATGGGTGAGCACAAACCGCACAGGCGTGGCCAGATTCCCCACTTCGCTTCCCCGGATGAAGTTTTCGCTCAGCTGGCCGCGAAGGACCCAGGGGTATTTCTCCCTCAGCCGCAGCAGCACCGCCGGGTGAAAGGATTCCACACAGTATGTTCCGTTCCAACCCTCCAGCGCCGCCATGACCGCGTCGGTGAGGGCATCATAGTTGCCCCGCTCCACCTTCAGCTCGATGACCAGGGGTGTTTGCCCCTCAAACAGCGCCAGCACATCTTGAAGCAGCGGGATATATTCCCGCGTCCCCATCAAAGGATAATCCTTCAGATCGGCGGCGGTGAGATCCTCGATCAGCGCTTTTTTGCCGCACACCCTGGTGAGGTCGCTGTCATGTACCACGGCCAGACTGCCGTCCGCCATGAGGTGAACGTCCAGCTCCGCGCCAAAGCCGTGGTCGACGGCCCGGCGGAAGGCCGCCATGGAGTTCTCCGGTATCCCCTGGGCGGCGTCGTGAAGCCCTCGGTGGGCATATTTGACCCCGTCCAGCTTATCCCACCCAGACTGCTTCTGACGGGGCCTGATCAGCAGACACCAAGCGCCCAAGCCGCCCAGGCAGCCCGCAGCCACCTTCGCAATTGTATTCATATGCGTTTCTCCTTGTATCATAAGACTCAAGATAAACTGCTGCCGCATAGATGCCGGATCAAGCAAACACGCGGCGGTCATTCTATTTCTTTCAGAGTGATCCCTACATAGCACAGATCTTTGGACGCAGTGACAGGGGGATGATACACACCGCCCACAGGCCGCAGGACGGCAAAGCCGCCTCCCTCAACATAGAGCCCCTTGTCTGTGATGATCGGCACCAAATGAGAGAAAGGGTTTTCCTCCCCGTCACAGAAGGCGGGGTCATATCCCTCAAAGGGATGCAGCTGATAGGGACCGTCCTCTTCATGGAGGAGGATAGACAAAAGGAAGTCCTCCATGAAGGTGGGATAATCCTCATATCCCAATCCTTCCCATATTCCTTTCCAGAATTTCCTCGTGTCCTCTCCGTGACTGTCCATATCTATGTAATTTATGACATTCGTCAAGAAATCCCTGCCGCTGCGATTCTCTATAAAGTGGGCCAAAAGGAACATCGCCGCATAGTCCGCATTGTAACCAGTAGATTGAAACATGGATTTCCCGTTCTGACGGCCACCTTTTTTGCCCCGCAGATATACATCAGCACTACTTGATGCCAAATCCTCCCAAACAGCTGTCTCCGAATACCACCAAGGGAGATAGTGACGAATTCCCGATCCAGGATAGACAACATCTTGGGCGGCGACAGACAAAAACTCTGCAAAAAGGCTCTTGCTGGCCGATATAGTAATGGAACCATCCCCGCCAAGCTGCGCGGAAAAGATGGTGTGTTCCATCTCATGAACGACAGCTGCATAGATTTCCGACAGCTCCGAATAAGTCCCATCAATCAGTACCGCAGTATTGATATAGACGATGGGAAGACTGTTGCCCCGCATCGTCTGGCCATTTACCGACACCTCATCATAGATATCGGTATAGGGGGTATAGCCGAGTGTGTTTGGATCGTTAAAATCAACACATATAATATTCATTTTTCCATCCCCGCGGATATCGGGTATAGCTCCAAAAGACTGCTCTAAAACGGGGATTGCCGCATCCATTTCCTGGGCCAGCTGTTCCGGGTAGGAGGGGTTGATCCCCTCCAGCGGACTGTAGGCCGGATTGACCGGCGACCAGACCCGGCACCGCTCCCCCACCGCCGACACCTGAAAGAGCATTTCATTCGGAAGTCTCGGATGATTTGCGTAGAAAACGCACTGGAACCCCACCTGCCAGAGATCCCCGCCGACCAGGTCATAGCAAATATCTGCC
>CAZCFU010000192.1:0-3345 GCA_964498005.1 uncultured Oscillospiraceae bacterium
GTCATGCGGCTGAGCTCTCCGAACATGCTGTAGCACTCCAGCACCCAGCCCAGCTGGGCGTGGGCAGGCACGTGGGACTGGATGAACAGCGTGTTCTTTTCCGGATCCAGGCCGCAGGCGATGTACTGGGCCAGCTGGGTGAGCACCCTGCGGCGCAGCTGGGCAGGGTCCTGGCGCACCGTGATGGTGTGGAGATCCGCCATGAAGTAATAGCAATCGAACTCGTCCGCCCGCGCGCCCCAATGCTTGATGGCCCCCAGATAGTTTCCCAGGTGCAGGTCGCCGCTGGGCTGGATGCCGGAGAGCATCACTTTTTTGTTCTCATTTTCCATCATGTTCACAACCTTTACTCAGCTTCCGCTGTCAGAAATTCAGCAGTATCCACCGCTTCCGCGTCCAACCACAGCCGCTCCAGGCCGTAGAATTCCCGGCCCTCCTCGGTAAAAATGTGGATCACCACGGCGGAGTAGTCCATCAGCGTCCACTGGTTCCCCCGGTGGCCCTCGATGTGGTGGGGCTCCTCCCCCGCCTTGGACATGGCCTCCTCTACCGCGTCGGCCAGGGCCCGCACCTGGGTGTTGGAGGTGCCGTTGCAGATGACGAAGTAGTCCGCCAATGTGGTCTGGTCGGCGGTGCGCAGCACCTTGATGTCTTTTCCCTGCTTATTGTCCAGCGCCTTGACGGCAATGGACACCATTTCCTTCTCGTTCAGCATATGATGATTCTCCTTTTTCGTTTAATCCGTTGTGTCGCCCCAGTCGAATACGTCTTCCCCCGCCTCAGTGGCGGAAGGATCCGGCTCCGTGGGGGCGTTGGCCGGGGGCGGGCTGTCCACAGGATCGCCCTCTATGGGATCGCTCTCCACCGGGTCGCTGACCATCGGATCGCTTTCCAGCGGATCGCTTTCAATTGGGTCGCTCTCGATGGGCTCATCGGTCTCCACCACCGGCGGGTAGGCCAGCTCCGGGGCGGCCAGCCGCCCGGTGCTGGAGCGCACTCCGCCGTCGCCGGTGGGGCTCATCAGGTCAAGCTGCTTGATGGTCACCTGCTCCTGATAGGGGTTCAGGTATTCGTTGGTCATCTCCAGCAGCTGGCTCTGGAGGGGGTAGACGTACCCTCTCCCGCCATAGGAGCTCAGGGCGTTGGGCATGGTGAGGAACTCCACATCGCTCACCTTCAGCCCGCCCAGCACGGCCTCCTGGGCGAACCAGAGCATATTCTCCACCGCCAAATCACTCTTCACCCGGCTGTTGAACAGCTTGATGAGCTGGCCGATCTTCGTGATGTTCCCGATCTGGAGGGTCTGATCCAGCACCGCCTTCAGGAAGGCGTGCTGGAGCGCCAGGCGGCTTATATCGGTGCCGTCGCCGCCGCCGGGGATCGTCTTGCCGTCAGCGCCCGTCCCGTTCTTCCGCCAGCGGACGATCTCCATCGCGTCGATCCCACTCAGCTTTCGGTAGCCCTTCTCCTGATAGATCACCAGATCCTGGAAGGGATCATAGTACTCCATGTGGTAGGGGTTGTCGAACCAGACGCCGCCGATGGCGTCCACCATCTCCCCCACCAGCTCCCAGTCCACCTGCACGTAATAGTCGGGGGTAAAGCCCACCAGCTCGGACACCTCATTGCGCAGCGCCTCGATGCCGTCCTCGCCCTGGCCGTACACGTTGTAGACCGCGTTGAGCTTCTTCGCGTCGATGCCCGGCCGGGCGCTGGAGTTGATGAGGGTGTCCCGGGGCAGGGACATGACGGCGGCCTTCTGATTGGTCACGTCGTAGGTGGCCACCATCATGGTGTCGGTCAGGCCGGAGGTGGTGTCCTGTCCGAAGATAAGGATGGTGTAAATGGCGTCGCTCTTGCGCTCGCCGCCCACCTTTGGCTCAATGGCATCGATGTCCAGGGTGGGCTCCGGGGTGGCGTCCGGCTCCAGCGGAGCGTCGGACGCCTCGACATTGGGGCCCGGGGCGGGTATGTCCGGCCTTTTCACCCAGCGCTTGTACAGCAGGACCAGCGCTGTTGTGATGACCATGATGACCGCCAGAACGATCATGACGATCATAATGCGCTTCTCTTTTCTTTTCTGGGCCTGCTCCGGGGTCAGCGCCGGTTTGACCTTCTTGTCCAGGCGCTTTCCCGGCTGTACCCGGTCCGGTGTCTCATCGTTATATCTCTTGGGCTGGTCGCTCATGCTTGATTCCCTTTCCCATAAAATTCATAGGCCGCCTGGGTGTCGTGGTGGAGCTCCTTGTCCCGCTGAACCATCTCCTGCATGGACAGCGACGCGCCCATGCCCACCGCGCCGTCCAGGTCAGTATACGCCAGCCGGCGCAGCTCCCCCACCTCGGGGAAATTCCGGCAGGGCTCCATATAGTCGGCGATGTACAGCAGCTTCTCCTCCAAACTCATGCCGCCCCGGGCGGTGGTGTGGTAGAGGATGGCGTTATAGATGCCGTCGTCCACACCGAAGATGTGCCTGGCCAGGGCCGCGCCGCTCTTGGCGTGGAGCAGCTTGTCGGTGGCCCGCTCCAGGGGGCACAGCTCAATGCCGTATTGGTCGCAGATGTCCAAATGCTCCTGGAGGGTGAGGTACTTGGTGCAGTCGTGGAGGATGGCGGCGCGGCGCATCCGCTCCTCGTCCGCGCCCCAGCGGCCCGCCAGCCTCGCGGCCTCCTCCTCACAGCCCTTGATGTGGGCCAGCCGCTTGGCAAACACCATGGAGTAGGACACGCACCGAAGATCCTCCATGCTCAGGTGTTTGAGGTCGGCATTGGTTCCATATAGTTTTTCCCGTAAAATATAACCATACACCGCCTGAGGCAAAAATTCCCGACCCTCTCCCTTGGGGAGCAGCTCCCGCAGGCGGGTGGATGAGATATCCACCAGGCCGGGGACTGTGATGGTGGTCAGTTTGGCGCCGTAGGTGCGGCTGAGGAGCTCCCGCTGGGGGACGAATACCTCCTCACCGTCCTGCTCTGTCCGTCCAAAGGCGCACACACCCGCCAGGGCCAGGATCTTCTCCGGCTCATGCCATCGGTGGAGGGTGAGGAACATATCCGTCCCCATGAGCAGCCACAGCTCCGCTCCCGGCCAGCGCTCCGCCGCCAGGGCCAGCGTGTCGGCGGTGTAGCTCTTGCCCTCCCGGTGGATCTCCGCGTCCCACACCTCGGTGATATCGGGCATGAGCAGTTGGTCCGAGGCAACGCGCGTCATCTCCAGCCGCTGATCGGACATGGGACTGCCCGGGGCCAGATCCTTGTGGGGCGGGATCCCCGCCGGGACGAACACCAGCTTGTCCAACCCCAGCGCGGCCACCGCCGCCTTAGCGGCCGCCAGGTGCCCCAGATG
>CAZCFU010000193.1:0-3343 GCA_964498005.1 uncultured Oscillospiraceae bacterium
GACGGCCGCATCCACCCCACCCGCATCGAGGAGATGGTGGAGAAGGCCAAGCGGGAGGTGGACGCCACCATCCGCGCCGAGGGCGAGCGCGCCGTGTTCGAGACCAACGTCCACGGCCTGAACCCCGAGCTGGTCAAGCTGCTGGGCCGCCAGCACTACCGCACCAGCTACGGCCAGAACGTGCTCAACCACTCCATCGAGGTCTCCCAGCTGGCCGGGCTCCTTGCCGCCGAGATCGGCGTCAACGTGGCCGAGGCCAAGCGGGCGGGCCTGCTCCACGACCTGGGCAAGTCCATCGACCACGAGGTGGAGGGCTCCCACGTGCAGATCGGCGTGGAGCTGGCCCGGAAGTACCGGGAGAGCGAGAACGTCATCCACGCCATCGAGGCCCACCACGGTGACGTGGAGGCCCGCACCATCGTCGCCTGCCTCGTCCAGGCCGCCGACGCCATTTCCGCCGCCCGCCCCGGCGCTCGCAAGGAGAATGTGGAGTACTACATCAAGCGGCTGGAGAAGCTGGAGGAGCTGACCTCCTCCTTCCCCGGGGTGGACAAGGCCTTCGCCATCCAGGCGGGCCGGGAGGTGCGCATCATGGTCCGGCCCGAGGAGGTTTCCGAGGACCGCATGGTGCTGCTGGCCCGGGAGATCGCCAAGAAGATCGAGGACGAGCTGGAGTACCCCGGCCAGATCAAGGTGAACCTGATCCGGGAGACGAAAGCGATCGAATACGCGAAATAAATGAGACGCGCCGCCGTGGAACCCACGGCGGCGCGTTTTTCCCGTTGCCTTTTCCCTACGGTTATGATATGATATCCCAACATCAACAAAAGGATGGGATTTATGGTCACCTTTGAAAGCCCCCAGTTTGAGGACCGCCAATGGGCCGAGCCCCTGCTGAACGCGGAGGGCAGCCTGGGCTGTGAGTACAATTTCACCAACATCTACCTGTGGAGCCGTGCCTACCCCCAGAAGATCGCCCGGGCGGGGGATCGCCTGCTGGTGCGCATACAGGGCAAGCTGGGCCTGTGCTACCTCTACCCGGCGGGAAGCGGCCCGCTGGCCCCGGCGGTGGATCTGCTGGCCGCGGACGCCGCCGCCCAGGGCAAGCCCCTGGCGCTGGTGTGCGTCACCGAGGGGCAGAAAGCCGCCCTGGAGGAGGCCTGTCCCGGCCGCTTCCAATTTGAGGAGGACCGGGACGGCTTCGACTACATCTATGACATCAACCGGCTGGCCGACCTGCCGGGCAAGAAGCTCCACGCCAAGCGCAACCACATCCACCGCTTCGACGAGCAGTTCCCCGACTGGCTGCTGGAGGACATCACCCCCGCCAACGTCCCCGAGTGCGTGGAGCTGGAGCGCCAGTGGGCGGCCCTCCGCCAGGAGGAGGCGGGGGAGGACGCCGAGGCCATCTCGGAGGAGACGGTGGCCGTCATCGAGGCGCTGTACCACATGGACAAGCTGGGGCTGGAGGGGGCGCTGATCCGGGCGGACGGAAGCCCGGTGGCCTTCTCCCTGGGGGGCTTCATCACCCCCAAGTGCTTCGACGTGAACTTCGAGAAGTCCTTCGGCGACATCCAGGGAGCCTATCCCGCCATCAACCGGGAGCTGGCCCGGGTCATCCGGGAGCGCCACCCCCAGGTGAAGTGGTTCAACCGGGAGGACGACATGGGCCTGGAGGGCCTGCGCAGGGCCAAGCTGTCCTACTACCCCGATATCCTGCTCACCAAATACACCGCCAGGGAGGGTTGAGAGCATCTGGTTTGCATGAATATTCGAAAATTCTGCATAAAAATGAATATTAATTCTATCTCAGTCTGTCAAAATTCATAAAAACACGGAATACAAGGGGTTTTATTCAAATTTCCCCTTGCATTCTTTTTGCATATCACGTATAATACACACACTGGCCGATGGCCAGTCCGCAAATTATCGAGGAGATGAATGAACATGAAAACAATGAAGAAATTCGCGGCCATGCTGCTGGCCATGACTATGGTGCTGGCGCTGTGCGCCTGCTCCAACAAGAGCGCCCAGGGCGGAGCCGACTTCACCACCGTGGAAGAGGGCAAGCTCCATATGTCCACCAACGCCGCCTTCCCTCCCTATGAGATGACCACCGACGACGGCGGCTTCGAGGGCATCGACGTGGAGGTGGCCGAGGCCATCGCCAAGAAGCTGGGCCTGGAGCTGGTGGTGGACGACATGGCCTTCACCGCCGCCCTCACCGCCGTGCAGACCGGCCAGAGCGACATCGCCATGGCGGGCATCACCGTGGATGAGACCCGGCTGGAGGTCATGGACTTCTCCGATACCTACGCCGTTGGCATCCAGGTCATCATCGTCAACGAGGGCTCCGACATCAAGACCGTGGACGACCTGGCCAACGCCGACATGATCGGCACCCAGGCCGGCACCACCGGCTACCAGTACTGCTCCGACGACTACGGCGAGGATCACGTCACCGCCTATGACAACGGCGCCCTGGCGGTCACCGCCCTGGTCAACGGCCAGGTGGACGCGGTGGTCATCGACAACGAGCCCGCCAAGTCCTTCGTGGCCCAGAACCCCGGCCTGGTCATCCTGGACACCGAGTACGCCAACGAGGACTACGCCATCGGCTTTGCCAAGGGCAACGACGCCCTGAAGGACGCGGTGAACAAGGCTATCGCCGAGCTGAAGGCGGACGGTACCTTCCAGAACATCGTGGATAAGTACATCAAAGCCGATTGATTTAAGCTGATACTGAGAAGGGCGGCCTTCTGGCCGCCCTTCCTGCTCTGACAAAGAAAGTGAGGCGGCTCCCGATGCAATTCATCCAATGGCTGGAAAAGCTGTGGCCCCGGATCCGACTGGCCTTTTTTGAGGCGGACCGCTGGAAGCTCTATCTGCAAGGCCTGGGCACCACCCTGGAGCTGACCGTGGTCGCCCTGATTTTCGGCACGTTCCTGGGCCTGGTGGTGGCCATGGTCCGCACCGCCCACGACCAGCAGCGCCTGGGCCATCGGAATCCCCTGCTGGGTATTATGAATGTGCTGTGCCACATCTATACCACTGTGATCCGCGGCACCCCCATGCTGGTACAGCTGTATATTTGGACCTTCGTCATCCTGCGCTCCGAGCGCAACAAGGTGCTGGTGGGCTTCATCGGCCTGGGCGTCAACTCCGGGGCTTATGTGGCGGAGATCATCCGGGGCGGCCTGATGAGCGTGGATATCGGCCAGACGGAGGCGGGCCGTTCCCTGGGGCTGAATTATTTTGACACCATGCGCTTTATCGTCATCCCCCAGGCGTTCAAGAACATCCTGCCCTCCCTGGGCAACGAGTTCATCACCCTGTTCAAGGA
>CAZCFU010000194.1:0-3342 GCA_964498005.1 uncultured Oscillospiraceae bacterium
GACCCGGTGGTGTGGCGGGGCCCCGTCATCGCCGGGGCGGTGGAGCAGTTCTGGACCGACGTGGTCTGGGGCGAACTGGACTACCTGTTCGTGGATATGCCTCCCGGAACCGGGGACGTGCCGCTGACCGTGTTCCAATCCCTGCCGGTGGACGGGGCCATCGTGGTCACCGCCCCCCAGGCCCTGGTGGGTATGATCGTCACCAAGGCGGTGCGCATGGCGGAGATGATGAACGTGCCCGTGCTGGGGCTGGTGGAGAATTACTCCTTCTTCCGCTGCCCGGACTGCGGCAAGGAGCATCCCGTGTTCGGCGAGAGCACCATCGACGCGCTGGGGGCGGAGCTGGGACTGCCGGTGCTGGCCAAGCTGCCCATCGACCCCGACCTGGCGAAAGCGGTGGACGAGGGCCGGGTGGAGGAGTATTCGCCCAACCCCATGGATGGGGTGGCGGCGCGGCTGGACGCCCAGTAAATTTTTTAAACGTGCCCGGAGTTTATCGGCTCCGGGCACGTTTGCCGTTTCCTGCCCTTGCCAAACCGCTCCATGTCTGCTACAATGGGAAAAATTCGACAAAACCCGACATCATTCGACATGGGAGGCGGAAGCCATTCCCAGGAGAGGTTGAGGCGAATCTGCATAGCATAAGGAAGGCGGATCAAAGGGGGCGGGAGCATGGACATGAGCGTAGACCAGGGGACGGCGCGGACGGCGGCGGAGCTGCGCCTCCAGCTGGCGCAGATGACGGCGGCCAGCCAGCTGCTGGGCCGCCGCGCCCAGGACGAGAAAAGCCGGGGCTATCTGGCGATGCTGGATCAGAGCATCTGCCGGATGCTGCGCGTCGTGGGGCGGCTGGAGCTCAGCGCCCGGCTGGGAGAAGAGGACCCGCCCAGGATGGATTGGGCTGCCGCTGATCTGGCCCGGCTCACCGGAGAGCTGGGGGAGCGTATGGCGGGACTGCTGACCAGCGTGGACGTGACGCTGACGGTGAACGTCCCCGAGCGGCTGGCCGCGCGGGTGGACGAAGGGCTGATCCGGCAGCTCATTATGGAGCTGGTGTCCAACGGCGCCAAGGCCGGCAAACACGTGACGCTGACCCTGGCGGCCCAGGGCGGCCGGGCGGTGTTCACCGTGGAGGACGACGGGCCGGGGATCGCGCCGGAGCGGCTCCAGTATCTCTTTTCCAGCGAGGAGGAGGCCGTGCCCGACTGGCGGCGGGGCGGCGTGGGCGTGGCCATTGCCCGGCGGGCGGCGGCCCTTCATGGCGGGACGCTGGTGGCCTCCTGCGCCCCCGGAAAGGGGCTGCGGGCGGTGGCGTCCATCCCCTTGGGCGAGCTGGGGGGCGCCGCGCTGGAGAGCCCGGGCCTGAGCTGGGACCGGGGGGGCTTTGACGACGAGCTGGTGGCCCTCAGCGATTTGCTGCCTGCCAAGGCGTTCCGGACGGAGACAGATGAATGAAAATCGGGGCGGTGCGCAGGAAAGCGTACCGCTCTTTTGTTGTGCCGCATATGCCCGGAGTGAGGGCGCGCCGGTTTCGCTCAGGCGGAGGTGGGCGGTGTGGTCGCTTTGACGACGTCCGCCACCGCCGCCAGCACCTCCCCGTGGGTCTGGTCAAACAGATGGGTGTAGATGCGCTGGGTGATGCTGGGGCTGCTGTGCCCCATGGCGCGGCTGATCTGGTACATGGGCACCCGGGCGCTGTTGGCCATGCTGGCAAAGGTGTGGCGCAGGCCGTGGAAGGTGATGGGGGGCAGCCGGCACTCCCGCACAAAGGCGGACAGGGCGGAGGACATGACGTTGGGGTGAAGGGGCCTGCCGTCCCGCCCCAGCAGGAGAAAGTCGTCCGGGGCGCAGGGCATCCCCTCCCGGAGACGCTTGGCCCGGAGCGCCCGGAGCAGGACCAGCAGGTCGTCCAGGGCGGCGATGGACAGCGTGCGGCAGCTGTCCGAGGTCTTGGGCGGCTTCTCCACCACCCGGGAGCCCACGGTGGTGCGCACCCAGCGCACGGATAATTGGCCGGAGTGGAGGTCCACGTCCCGCCAGCGCAGGCCCAGGATCTCGCTGCGCCGCAGGCCCAGGAAGCAGGCCAGCCGCACGGGGATCTCCAGCGGGTGGCCCTTTACCGCCTGAAGGAGCTGGGCCAGACGGGCGGGGGTGTAGTACGCCACCTCCACCGCCGTGGCCTGGGGCGGGATGGCCCGCTGGACGGGGTTGGACAGGATCACCCCCTGGCGGAAAGCGGACTTCAGCGCGGTGTGGAGCAGGACGTGGTGCTTGCGGATGGTGTTGGGGGACAGGCCCTTTTCCTCCGCCAGCCACTGGTAGTAGCCGTTGATGAGCGCCGGGGTCAGGTCGCGCAGCCGCACCCGGCCCAGGGCGGGGCGGATGTGGTTGCGGATGATGCCGCGATAGCCGTTGATGGTGGTGGCCGCCCGGCAGGGCTCAATGTCCTGCTCCATCCAGAGCTCCAGCCAGCGCTCCAGGGTGACGCCGGCCGTGGCGGGCGGGGCGGACTGGGGAAGAGGGAACCCCACCTGGGGCGGGGCGGGAATGGGACGCAGGGAGATATGGCCGCGGCGGATGCGGGAATGGGACATCGTGAACAACTCCTTTTCTTTGTACGCTTCTGCTTTGGGAAATAAGCCTATGTTACCCCGTCCGCGGGGCGGAGGGGAAGGGGGAATGCCTTTCCCCTTGACTTTTTCCGGGTTTCGCAATACAATATTGTCCATTCATTGGCGGGACGGCCCGACGCGTATTAGGATATGGAAAATCTACATTAATATATAAAGGATTGAAAAAATATGGCACAGGACAAAAACAAGCAGGTCAGCCAGATCACCGATATGGACGTGGACTTCGCCCAGTGGTACACCGACGTGTGCAAAAAGGCGGAGCTCATCGACTACTCCAGCATCAAGGGAATGTTCATCTACCGTCCTTACGGCTACGCCATCTGGGAGAACATCCAGCGCATTTTGGACGATGAGTTCAAAAAGACCGGGCACGAGAACGTATACCTGCCCATGCTCATCCCCGAGTCCCTGCTCCAGAAGGAGAAGGACCATGTGGAGGGCTTTGCCCCCGAGTGCGCCTGGGTGACCTACGGGGGCGTGGACAAGCTGGAGGAGCGCTACTGCATCCGGCCCACCTCCGAGACGCTGTTCTGCGAGCACTACGCCAACGTCATCCACTCCCACCGGGATCTGCCCAAGCTGTATAACCAGTGGACCTCTGTGCTGCGCTGGGAGAAGACCAGCCGCCCCTTCCTGCGCCACCGGGAATTCCTCTGGCAGGAGGGCCACACCATGCACGCCACCGCCGAGGAGGCCGTGGCCGAGACGG
>CAZCFU010000195.1:0-3337 GCA_964498005.1 uncultured Oscillospiraceae bacterium
GGCGGCACCGTCCTCCACGCCAAGGGCACCGGCATGGAGAAGGCGGAGAAATTCCTGGGCTTCTCCCTGGTAAACGAAAAGGAAATGGTGTTCATCGTGGTGAAGTCGGAGACCCGGAACCGCATCATGCGGGCTATCATGGACAAGGCGGGGCTGAATACCAAGGCCCAGTCCATCGTGTTCTCCCTGCCCGTCACCGGCACCGCGGGAATGCGCCTGCTGGAGCTGGCCGGCGACGAGACGGACGAGTGAGCGCCAAAGGGAGGATTTGACGGTATGAAACAGGAAAAAAGCTGCGGCGCGGTGATCTTCCGCGAGGATGACAACGGCAGGCGTTTTTATCTCATCCTCACCAGCACCAAGGGCCACATCACCCTGTGCAAGGGCCACGTGGAGAAAAAGGAGACGGAGCATGAGACCGCCACCCGTGAGATCATGGAGGAAACCGGCCTGACGGTGGACTTCCTTGACGGCTTCCGGGAGGTCATCACCTACTCCCCCCATCCACACTGCACCAAGGACGTGGTGTTCTTCCTGGCCCGGGCCCATGACGGCGGGATCATCTGCCAGCCCGAGGAGGTGGCGGACGCCCGGTTCCTGCCCTTCGACGCGGCCATGGGGCGGCTCACCCATTCCTCCGACCGGGACACCCTCCAAAAGGCGGAAGCCTTCCTAGGCGAGCGGTGAGCCATGCCCACCCCTTTATACGACAGCCTCCGGGCTCTGGCCGCGCAAAATCCCCTCCGGCTGGATATGCCCGGACACCACGGTACGCCCCTGCCGGGGGGCTTCCCCTGGCCCTCCGGGCTGGACTTCACGGAAAACGGCGCCACCGGCGACCTGTTTGGGGACGAGCCCGACGCCATTCAAGCGGCGGAGGCTCTCTGGGCCAAGCGTTTTGGCTTTGACTCCTGTCTGTTCCTCACCGGGGGCTCCACCCAGGGGGTACACGCGGGGCTGGCCCTGCTGGCAGGGGCCGGCGGAAGCATAGCCCTGGATCGGGGCAGCCACCGCTCGGCGTATCACGCCCTGGCCCTGCTGGATCTGTCCCCCCACTTCCTCACCCGCCCCTGGCTGGCGGAAGAGGGGGTGACCGGCCCCATCCTGCCCGAGACGGTGAAGGAAACCCTGGCCGCCCACCCAGAAATCAAAACCGTTTGTATCACATCCCCCACATATTACGGGACGTTATCGGATATCCCCGCCATTGCGGCGGTGTGCCACGCCCATGGGGCCAAACTCATGGTGGACGGCGCCCACGGGGCGCATCTGCCCTTCCTGGGCTATACCGGCTATCAGGCCGCCGATGTGGTGGTCATGTCCGCCCACAAGACCCTGCCCGCCCCCGGCCAGACCGCCCTGCTGTTTGCCAACGGCTTCCCCCTGTCCCAGCTCCAGCGCTGGGGTTCGGTGTACGGCACCTCGTCCCCGTCCTATGTCCTCATGGCCACCCTGGACGCGGCGCGGAACTACATGGAGGGAGAAGGCACGGCCCGCTATCGGGAGACGGCCCGCCTGGTGGACGCCCTGCGTTCACGCTGGCCCGCCCTCCAAGAGCGGGACAGCCTGTCCCTGGATCCCACCCGGCTTACCCTGTTCAGTCCGGACGGCTTCGCCCTGGCGGACGCCCTGCGTGCCCGGGGCGTATACCCGGAGATGGCCGACCGGGGCCATGTGGTGTGCATCCTCACCTGCGCCGATGGCGAGGCGGAGCTAGCCCGCCTGGAGCGGGCTCTGTCTGAAACCGGCCTTACCGGCCCCTGCGCCCCCTGTCCGCCCCCACCGGGGCCGCCGGAAGCGGCGCTCACCCCCCGGCAGGCCCTGTTCGCCCCAAGGGAAACCGTGCGTTTGGCGGACAGCGCGGGACGGACCGCCGCCTGTCAGATCGCGCCCTATCCCCCCGGCGTGCCGGTCATCGCCCCCGGGGAGCGGATCGAAAAAAAACATCTGGCCTATTTGCGTGAAATAGGATATAATAACTGCACGGCAGATATTATCGTATGATCTCGTGCCCATATCACAGCGGCGCTTCACGTCCGTGAATCAGGATCCCGCGGCGTTATCACCAGGGAGGGGTAAAGCCATGAAGCTCATCATCGCCATCATCAACCGTGACGACGCCAACGCCGTCACCCAGAACCTGACCCGGAACGGTTTTTCCTCCACCCGCCTGTCCACCACCGGCGGCTTCCTGCTGGCCAGCAACGTCACCCTGCTCATCGGCGTGGAGGAGGAGCGGGTGCAGGCCGCCATTGACCTGATCCATGAACACTCCCACAGCCGCAAGCAGATGGTGCCCGCCATCACCGAGATGAGCTATGGCTTCATGCCCGTCATGCCGGTGGAGGTCACCGTGGGCGGGGCCACCGTGTTCGTGGTGGACGTGGAGCGGTTCGAGCGGCTATGATGGAGCTTCCAAATCCCCTGTCCCACGCCTACCTCATCACCGGGGGAAGCGGGGACAGCCGGGCCGCCCTGGCCCGCCGCCTGACGGCGGCCTATCTGTGCCAGGGGGAGCTTCCTCCCGGTGGGAGCCCTCCCTGCGGCAAATGCCCGCCCTGCCGGAAGGCGGCGGCGGGGACCCACCCGGACGTGGCATACACCGCCCCCGCCCCGGACAAGCGGGAGATCTCCGTGGATCAGATCCGCGCCCTGCGCTCCGACGCCTATATCCGCCCCAACGAGGGCAGGCGGAAGGTATATGTCATCGACCCGGCGGACGCCATGAATCCCGCCGCCCAGAACGCCCTGCTGAAGGTGCTGGAGGACGGCCCCGCCTACGCCGCCTTCCTGCTGCTGGCCGATCAGCCGGGGATGCTGCTGGATACGGTGCGCTCCCGGTGCGAGCTGCTGGCCCTTCCTCCTGAGGAGGCGCCCCCCGATCCCGAGCTGGTGGAGCGGGCGGCGTCTTTGGCGGGGCTGCTGCTGGGCGGGGACGAGCTGGCCCGCGCCCAGGCCCTGGTGGAGCTGGAGCTGTCCAAACCCAAGCAGGATCAGCTGTCCGCCCTGCTGGGTGAGACAGAAAACCAGGTGTCCCGCCGTCTGGCCCAGGATCCCCGGCGGGGCGCGAAGGTGCTCCGGGCCCTCAAGGTCTGCCGGGAAAACGCGGTATACCGCCCCAGCGCGGGCCACACCCTGGGATGGCTGTTGACCCAGCTTTTCTAAGAAAAGCATTTATATATACGGAGGACGACCCTTATGACGGAAATCATCAGCGTCCGGTTCCGGCCGGGCGGCAAGCAATATTATTTCGACCCCGCGGGCCTGACGGTGGCGGAGGGCCAGAGCGTCATCGTGGAGACGGGCAAGGGCCTGGAATACGGCACCTGCGTGCGCC
>CAZCFU010000196.1:0-3337 GCA_964498005.1 uncultured Oscillospiraceae bacterium
ACCAACATCAACATCACCGAGCGCACCCGGGAGCTGGCCACGCTGAAGGTGCTGGGCTTCTTCGACCGGGAGGTCACCGCATACGTCTACCGGGAAAATCTGTTCCTCACCCTGTTCGGCATTATTCTGGGACTGGTCATGGGCCGGTTCCTCCACGCCTGGATGGTGCTGACGGTGGAGGTGGATCTCGTGATGTTCGGCCGCGCAGCGCCCCCCTACGCCTACGGGCTGGCGGCGGTGCTGACGGTGGTGTTCTCCGTGGCGGTGAACATCGCCGCCCACTTCAAGCTGAAAAAAGTGGACATGGTGGAGAGCCTGAAAACCGTGGAATGACCTGTCGCGCGGACATGAGAACGGCCCCGGAGGGAAACCCTCCGGGGCCGTTTTTGCTGTGCGCGGGGAAAGCTGCCCACGGGGACATCGCCGCTGATGGAGATACGGCGGCCGCCTGTCAAGGCCCGGTCAGTCCGGGGACGGGAAGTCCTTTACCGCTTCTGGGATATCGGTTCCGGCTCCGATCTTGGCCAGCGTCTGCCACCACGCGGCGCGCGCCTGGGCCCATCCGGGGGTGATCTGATAATAGTCGCCCATGTACGGCGTAAAAATGCTGTATTCCGTCATGAGCATATCGTTCTCGTAGATATTGTCCATATCCCGCACCGGCCAGTAGGAGGAGGTCTGGACTGCCTTTGTGTAGGCCGCGTCATTCTCGGTGATGTAGCGGATGAAGGTTTTGGCCGCCTCGGTCCGCGCCTCACTGCCGTTGTCGAAAACGCCGAACCCCCAGATCCCGCCCTGAAGCTCCGGCGCGTCCCCGTCGGTGGGAAAGGCCATGGGGAAGATCTCGAAATCCAGATCGGGGTTGTTGATGGTCTGCTGGATCTCTACGGACGCGTTCCAGCAGAAGCACATGGCGGTTTCCTTCTTGCAGAACAGGTCGATCGCGTCGGAGGAGGTGAGGGACGGTTCAAAGGTAATGCCCTCCAAATCATAGAGGAGCCGCAGGGCCCGCTTGTTCTCCTCGCTGTCAACGGTATAGGATGTGTGGGTATCATCGGTAAAGGAGCCGCTGTACAGGTTGGTGACCAGGGCGCGCGTCCCCTGATCCCCGCTTTGGTTTTTGCAGTACAGGATGCCCGCGCTTTCCTGGCCATAGGCGGTCAGGGCATGGACCGCCTGGATAAAGCCCTCCGTCGTCCAGGTGTGGGTCTCCTCGTCGATGTACTGGAGGGCCCCCGCGTCCCGGAACATATCATAGTTGATGGCCATGCAGTGGGCGGACATACAGATGGGGAACTCATAATAGGCCCCATCGCTGTGCCGGCAGGCCTCCCGGATATTGTCATAGACCTCACCGGCCTGTCGGGATCCCCACAGATCGGACAGATCCACCATCCAGCCCTGCTCCCCCCAGCTTGTCACAAGGCGCTCCGGGCCCTCCAGGATGAGATCCGGGGTACTGCCGTCCAGAACGGCCTGATTGACGCGTTCATCTCCGGTATCGTAATTCAGATACTCCACGGAAATATGGACGTCTGGATACTCCTTGTGAAAACCGGTCAAAATGGCGGACACCGCGGTGGGATTGCCCCAGTTGCCCACCGGAAAGGTCCACAGCGTCAGCTCGATATCATCGCTGGGATCGCCGCCGCTGTCGTCAGGCTCAATGGAGGGGACGCCGCAGGAGGATAAAAGAGCGATAGACAGCAGGAGGCATACCAAAGCAAGCAGCTTTTTCATGTCTAACATTCTCCTTTTTCGAATTGATGATCCTAGCGCAGATGCTGTCTCAGCAGGGAGAGGACCTCGTCCGGATCCAGTGGCTTGGCCGTATGGGCGTTCATCCCGCAGTCGAGACATTTTTGAATGTCTTCCTGAAACGCGTCGGCGCTGATGGCGATGATCGGGATGGTCCGCGCGTCCTCACGCTCCAGCGCCCGGATGGCTTGCGCAGCTTCAAGGCCCGTCATAACGGGCATACGCAGATCCATCAATATGGCATCATACCAGCCGGGGGCGGACGCCTCCAATTTCTCCACGCAGATCCGGCCGTTTTCGGCCCACTCCATTTCCAGCCCGGATTCACAGAGCAGTTCATTGGCGATCTCCCAGTTCAGCTCGTTGTCCTCCGCCAAGAGGATGCGCCTGCCCGCCAGGCCGGACTCAGTTTCCGCCTCCGCCTCTTGGGGCTGCGGAGCCGGGGTCGTATCAATGAACCGGCGCAGGCCATAGTAAAGGCTGGAGCGGAACAACGGCTTTGAAATAAAGCCGCGGCTGGCGGGCGCCTCCACCGCTGCCTCCAGCTCGTCCCACTCGCCGTCGGTGAGCAGTATGATCGGCAGGTCCGGGCCGAAGCGGCCGTACAGCTCTTCCGCGGCCTGTATGCCGTCCTGCCCCTGGATGTCCCAGTCCAGCAGGAGTATGTGATAGGGGTCGTTTCCGCGGCGGCGCTCCTCGATCATTTGAGAAGCCTGATCGACATCCGCCGCAGATCCCGCCCGGAGCCCGATGGATTCCAGCGCGGAGACGGCGAGCCCGCTGGCGGTTTCATCATCATCAATTATCAGGATATTCCGGCTTGGCAGACGCAGCTCCTTCTCCTGGGGGGCCGCTTTTTCCATATCCAAGCTGATGTGGAAATGGCTTCCTTTTCCCTGCTCGCTCTCTATGGAGATCGTGCCGCCCATGGCGTCTACGATGTATTTGGTGATGGTCATGCCCATTCCGGCGCCCTCCGCCTTGTCCACGCGGGCGCTGTCCTCCCTGGCGAAGGGCTCGAATATCCTGCTCTGGAATTCCTTGGACATACCGATGCCGTTGTCTTTGATGTGCAGATGGGAACGGATGTAGTCGTCTCCCCTTGGAGAGGGTTCCTCATACAGCTCGGCCGCGATCACGCCGCCCTCCGGGGTGAATTTCACCGAGTTTCCAAGCATATTCAGCAGGATCTGGGCCAGCCGGACCCTGTCGGAGCACACATTTTCATGATAGATTTCATGTATATAGATGCTGAAGCGCTGATTTTTCTCCTGGATCTGCGGCTGGATGATCGTCATGATGTTCTGCATGATCTCGCGGAGGGAGAGGGGCTCCATATTTAAGGTGAGCTTTCCGCTCTCGATTTTGGACATATCCAGCATATCGTTGATCAAGCCCAGCAGATGCCGGCTGGATACATGGATCCGCTTCAGGCAGGAGCGCACCCGGGGCGGATTGTCCAGGCTGCCGATGGCGATGGAGGTCATTCCCATGATGCCGTTCATCGGCGTGCGGATATCGTGGCTCATATTGGAGAGGAATTCGTTTTTCGCCCGGTTGGAGCGCTCCGCCGACAGCT
>CAZCFU010000197.1:0-3334 GCA_964498005.1 uncultured Oscillospiraceae bacterium
TATCGTCCTCGGATCCCGATTGATGTACGCGCCGATCTTAGCGTTCCGCCGGGCGGCCTCCATGTCGATGTCGTACAGGGCGATCTCGCCGGACAGGTTTTCCGCCACGGCCAGATCGGACATGAAGGTGCGCGCCCACAGCTTGGAGCCTCCGCCGATGTAGGCGATCTTGATGTTTCTGTCCATTTTCGTATGCCTCCATAATTCAACGAAGTGGTTTGATATGATCCGGGCCGCGCGGCATTGCCCTGTTTGTTGTACAAATAATATGATGATAACGCGCCATTGTCAATCCCTATCATCTGGGGCGGCGTTTGGCCTCATGGCCGTTTTTGCGGCTGCCGCGCCGCGGCCAAGTGGATAAAATGCGGATCGTGTATATGCAAATCGCAAGAATTGTGATAAACTGGTCCTACCGGCGACACCCGCTTCCGCCTGATCGCAGGCGGCCTATTTTGGATACAAGGAGGGCAATACCATGCTCCTCAACAGTTTTCTTTTGTCACTGAACGCGATCGTTTCCATCTTTGTCATGATGGCGATAGGCTATGGGGCCAAACGGCTGCTCCATTTGGAAAAGGAGCACATCCAGCGCTTTAACTCCCTGGTGTTCCACACCCTGCTGCCGCTGATGCTGTTCAACAACATCTATCGATCCGACATCAGGGGCGGCGTCAGCTTCCGCTGCCTGGGCCTGGCTTTGTCGGTGCTGGCCGTGCTGTTCTTACTTACCTGGGCCCTGGTCAAGCGGGTAGAGCCGGCCAATGACCAGCGGGGCGTGATGATCCAGGCGTCCTTCCGCAGTAATTTCCTGCTCCTGGGGATGCCCTTGGCCCAGGAGCTCTGCCCCGGCGCGGATCTTGCCACTGTGTCCGTCATGCTGGCCATCGTAGTGCCGTGTTTCAACGTCCTGGCCGTAGTGACCTTGGAGACCTTCAGCCGCAAGCAGATCGATGTGAAAAAAATCCTGCTGGGCATTGCGAAAAACCCGCTGATCATCGCTTCCGCAGCGGGTATCCTGGCAAACCTGTCCGGCCTGCGCCTGCCGGAGTGCCTGTCCAACCCTGTCTCGCAGTTGGGCGCATCGGCATCCCCCGTGGCCCTGCTCCTGCTGGGGGCGCAGTTCGAGTTCCGCGATGTGCGGACCCATCGGCGCAACCTGGCCATCTGCACCACACTGCGGTTGGTGGTGTTTCCGGGCGTTGCCCTGCCCCTGGCTATGCTGGCAGGCCTGCGGGGGCCGGAGTTCGCGGTACTGATCTCCATGTTCGCCACGCCCACCGCCGTGGCCTCCTTCAGTATGGCGGCCCAGATGGGGGGCAACCCGGAGCTGGCCGCCAGCGCCGTAACATTGACCACGCTGTTGTCCGCCGGGACCATGTTCCTCTGGATCTTCCTGTTCAAATCCCTGGGAATGTTCTAGCCATACGGATCGATAAAGGGAGAGGCGCTGCCTCTCCCTTTATTTATAGTTCCTGATACAGCCGCTCCAAGAACTCCCTGGAGGCAACGGCGTTGTCGTTGGTCGTGTTCTCCAGGGTGGCCTGGATGTATGGCTTGCGCTCCTTCATAAAGCGCAGGATGCGGGCGTAGTCCATCTCCCCCGTCCCGGCGGCGATGGAGCGCAGCTCCTCCCCGTCCCGGACGAAGTCCTTCAGGTGGACCACCGCTACGTGTTCGCCCAGCTTGTCGATGGCGTCCCCGATGACCCGCTCCTTCTGATCCGCGTTGCCGGTGTACAGCAGGTTCACCGGATCCAGGATGATGCGCAGGTTGGGGCTCTTGATGGCGTCCAGCACCCGCAGGGCCCGGTCCGCGTCATAGACGATGTGCTTCCACACCGGCTCGATGGCAACGGACACCCCCCAATGCTCGGCGCATTCCACCACCGGGGCCAGCCCCCGGATGAAGGTGTCCAGCGCCTCGTCGGTGTGGGTGTTGGCGTCCATTTTGTACTCGGGGTTAGGCGCGCCCGTCTCCGTGCCCACCACCCCCGCGCCCATGAGGGCCGCCACCCGCAGGTGGCCGTAATACCGGCTCTGGATGTCCCGCAGTTTGGCGGGATCGGGGTGGGCCAGGTTAAGATAGCACCCCAGTACCGCCACGTCCAGCCCGTTTTGGGCAAACACCCGCTTTGTGTGCATGGCAAGGCCCTCGCTGAGGGCGCAGTCATCAAAAGTCACGCCTTTGATGACCTTGGAAAAGGCCAGGTGGACGCAGGAGAAGCCCTCCTCCCGGGCCTTTTCCGCCCTGGCCTCCATGGTCTGGAGCTCCGGGGCGGCCCCGGCGTTCACATCATGCAGTCTGATCCCGATCTGCATCATAATTCCCTCCCATTATCATATCACCCCCGCCCCCTACGGGGCGGGGGTGACATTGATTTTACGGCGTATACTGGAACCGCTGGTTGAGCCACGTCTTGCACAGGGGCACCCACGCGCGGCAAACCTCGTCCGGTGTTTCCACCTCCTGGGTGCAGGTGGAAATGCCATGCGCCCCCGAACCAAAGAGATGATACTCAAAAGGCACGCCGTTCCGTTTCAGCTCTACCGCCAACAGCAGGCTGTTCTCCGGCGGTACGCAGTCATCTCCGCCGCCGTGCCACATAAAAGTGGGCGGAAAATCGGGGGTGACCCGCTTGAGCAGGTTCAGCCTGTCCCGATATGTCTCGTCCCCGGCAGAGACATTCTCCGCCGAACCCTCGTGGGCAAATTCCCGGGTGCTGACCACCGGATAGCACAGCGCCAGCGCGTTCGGCCGCGCCCCGTCCGGCAGGGCCGCCTCCTCATCGTTCCACAGCGCGCCCAAGCTGGCCGCCAGGTGCCCCCCGGCGGAGAAGCCCATCACGGCGATCTTGCCGGGATCGATATGCCATTCCTCCTGCCGCTCCCGGATCAGGCGCACCGCTGTCCCCAGCTCCCGCAGGGGGCGGTAGTCCGACATATCCTTGGGATAACAGGTGTACTCAATGATAAACACTTGATATCCCATGGACAAGAATTCCAGAGCGGGCGCGTCCTTCTCCCGGGGGGAGCACCAGTGGTAGCCGCCGCCGGGGCAGATGATCAGGGCGGGGCGCGTCTTGTGGGCGGCAAGCGTGTCGTAATCGTCCCAGAGGTACCCCGTCACCGGGGCGTCCAGGGCTTGAAACGAGACGATCCTCATTCTCCGGAGGGCTGCCTGCCGATGTAGGCAAGGATGCCGCCGTCCACGTACAGGATGTGGCCGTTGACGAAATCGGAGGCGGAGGAGGCCAGGAACACCGCCGGGCCGCCCAGGTCGGACGCCTCGCCCCAGCGGTTGGCCGGGGTCTTGGCCAGGATGAACTGGTCGA
>CAZCFU010000198.1:0-3334 GCA_964498005.1 uncultured Oscillospiraceae bacterium
AAGTATTCCGCATAGTAGCGCAGGATGTCCTGCCGCTCCCGCTCGGGCACCCAGCGGGCCAGTCCCTCGGCCAGCTCGGCGAGATAAGTAATTTTATCCATTTGGCTCATCCTCCTTCAAAAGCTCCTCCACACCGTCCCGGAACTGCCGCCACTCCTCCCGCCGCCGCTCCAGCTGAGTGTGGCCCACAGAGGTGATGGAATAGTAGCGGCGGTTGCGGCCCTGATAGGGCCGGTCATACACCGTCAGCAGGCCGTCCCGCTGGAGCCGCCGGAGCACCGGGTAGAGGGTGGACTCCGAGATATCCAGCCGCTGCTTCACCTGCTGGGTGAGGATATAACCGTAGGCGTCCCCATGGGACAGCACCGCCAGCACACACCCATCCAGCAGCTGGGGGCTGATCGCGAAAGCCATGTTACCCCCTCCTTTCGTCCCATATTATAATTGATATAATATTACCTTGTCAATACAGCTCGGGGCACTTTTACAAATTCTTAAAAAACGGAGCGCCCCGGATGGGGGCGCTCCACGCTTCTCTATCGTCACGCTTCTTATGACATTTGTCTGCTCCGGGAGATATTCATGGTGCCGTCCTGCATCTCGTTCACCCAGTCCAGGCTGCGCCCGGTGCCGTTGGCCACGCAGGAAATCGCCTCGTCCGCCACATAGGTCTCGATGCCCGTGTGGGACTCGATCAGCTTGTCAAAGCCCCAGACCAGCGACCCGCCGCCGGTCATGATGATGCCGTTGCTGGAGATATCGGCCACCAGCTCGGGGGGGGTGCGCTCCAGCACGCCGTGGATGGCCTCCAAAATCCGGGAGCAGGGCTCCTCAAAGGCCTCGATCATCTCGCTGGAGGTGACGGAGAACACCCGGGGCAGGCCGGTCATCAAGCAGCGGCCCTTGACCTCCATAGAGATCTCCTCCGGCCGGGGAAACACGCAGCCGATGGTCATTTTCAGCTCCTCCGCCGTGCGGTCGCCGATGAGGACGCTGTGCTGCTTGCGGATATACTTCACCACCGCCTCGCTGAACGCGTCGCCCGCCACCTTGATGGAGGCGGACTCCACGATGCCGGACAGGGAGATCACGGCGATGTCGGCGGTGCCGCCGCCGATGTCCACCACCATGTGGCCGTCGGGCTGGGTGATATCGACGCCCGCGCCGATGGCGGCGGCCAGGGGCTCCTCGATGAGGTACACCCGCCGGGCGCCCGCCTGGATGCCCGCGTCGATGACGGCGCGCTCTTCCACCTCGGTGATGCCGGAGGGCACGCAGATGACCACCCGGGGCTTGAACACCCGCACGGGGGCCACCTTACGGATAAACTCCCGGAGCATCCGCTCGGTCATGTCGTAGTCGGAGATCACGCCCTCACGCAGGGGGCGGATGGCCACAATGTTGCCGGGGGTCTTGCCCAGCATCTGCTGGGCCTCGGTGCCCACCTTCAGCAGCTTGCCGGTGTTTTTGTCCAGCGCCACCACCGACGGCTCGCGCAGAACGATCCCCTTGTCCTTGATATAGACCAGCACGCTGGCGGTGCCCAGGTCGATGCCGATATCTCTTGCAAACATAGTTTTCACTCCTGTAATATATACCGCGCTTTTGGAAGTCTGCCCTGAAAGCGCTTCGGATAATCACGGTCAAGTAGACCCACTCTGGGTATACCTGTTAATCATACTAAACAATTCCCTATTTTGCAAGCCCTTTTGCCCATTCGGCCCTTTAATTTTTCGTGAAGGAAAATTCTGCCGTGGGCCGCGCTTTGCGCGGCTTAGGCCTATGGCCGCTTTGCGGCCTAACGGTTTACGATGGCTCCGCGCTTCTGGACAAACAGTAAGCCCCCAGCCGTCCTATCCCGCGGCTGGGGGCTTACTTCTGGGTTTGATTGTCCAATGGCCTGTACCTCCGATTTCTTCGGATTTCCTGCGTTGGGGTTCCGCCTGAAACTACTTGCTCCTGTTTTCTCAAACAATGGTGGGCTTCAGACTGAATCTGGCTTCCGTCGCTTACTCAAGCGTGTTTGGAACGAGCCGAGGCTTCGTTTCACTTTGCGTCTCCCAATCGCGAAAAGAGTTTGGTGCGTTCGACGTTAGTACATTGGACTCACCTTTTCCTTTCTGTTTGTATTGTACTACGCAGCCTCAATTTTGTCAATAGTTTTTGTGAAATTTTTTCAATTTAATAATAGCATACCGGCCCCGCGCCTGCGGGGCCGGCGTTGTCACGCTGCGCCTGTTCGCGACGCACGGCTTTGCGCTTCTTGCTCACTCCTCATTTTTCCCAAAGCCGTCGTTCTCAATGGCCAGCCCGTACCAGCTCAGCCCGGACGCGGCCGCGTCCCCAATGGTGGGGTGCCACTCGGCCACCATGGCCCAGGTGTTGTACCAGAACACGTAGGTGATGTCCAGGTGGCTGGGCAGGATCTCCTCAATGATGGATCGCAGCTGGTCAAAGCCCTCCGGTATTCCCGCCACATCGGGGAAATACACGTCCACGTAGCCCGGCCTGCCTGTCTCCTCCGCCCTGGCGTTGAGGCCGCAGCCCCGCAGGGTATCGTTGATGGCCTCCGGGGTAAAGCTGTCGCCGCTGATGCGCAGCAGGGCGGCCAGGGCCTCCCGCCGCTGCTCCACCGTCTCGCACACCGGGCGGTAGGGCAGCAGCGCCTCGATCCGCTCCAGGCCGAAATCCTCCGCCGTGGTCAGGTTCATCTCCCGGGCGGTGTGGTCCAGCTCCGCCCCCGCCCTGTCCAGCCGCGCGCCATAGGCGGCCAGCTCCCCCCGGTTGATGGTGCCTGTGCGCAGGTCGTACACGCCCAGGGGCCGGAGCAGCGATACCAGATAGTCCTCAAACTTCAGCGTCACGCGCCGCCACCTCCGCCCGCGCCGTCGGTGATCACCAGCTGTCCCAATACCGGCAGCGTGACCTTGTCCAGCGGCAGATCCTCCGCCGGCTCTTCCAGCCGGCAGTTGGCCACCCCGTCCACGCCGTAGATGAGGGAGATGAGCTGGGCGCGGGGCAGGGCTTTGCCCAGCCGCTCCCCGTTGAACCATCCCTCCAGCCGCTGCCGCACCGCCTCGGCCACGGCGTCAAACCCCCGATCCTCTTTGGCCCACAGCTTGACGGATACATCCACGATCTCTACCGTGGGGGGGATCACCTTCACGTCGCAGGCGATCTCCCGCACCCGGTCAAAATGCTCCTGTAAGGTATCCAGCAGCTCCTGATCCGGCACGCCCTCCTGGGCGGCGGGCACCAGATCCACAGTGCCCACCCCCCGGTTCCGGGGCAGCACCGTCACCGCCGCCACCCCGTCAAAGGACATGGCCGCCTG
>CAZCFU010000199.1:0-3324 GCA_964498005.1 uncultured Oscillospiraceae bacterium
TTGAAGGACGCGCACTCGGTCTCCTGGCAGTTGCACACGCTGTTCTGGCAGTGGCCCACCTGGATCTCGTTCAGGGTGCAGCGCTGGTCCTTGTGGTGGGCGCAGCTGTTCACAGTGCACTTGATGCTGGGATTGGTCTGGTCAAACATGGTCGTTTCCTCCTTGTATCCTGATGTTTCGAATACCAAGAGGAGTATGCCCGGGGGCGGCGAGAGTTATTCAGGTTTTTCGCCTGTGGCCGCGGCCTGCTCATGATCGTCCGAGGCAGGCGTCTCCTGAGCCGCTTCCGCCTGAACGGTGGGTCTGGGCTGGAGACGGGGAATGAACCGGGTGACAAAGTTCCCCTTGCCCCGGCCCTGCACATAGAAGTAGCCGATGGTGGAGAACACCACCGCGCCGATGAAGTTGACGAACAGATCCTTCATGGTGTCGATGATGCCCACGTCCAGGTAGCCGCCCAGGCCCAGGGCTTGCTGGGTGCCGTCCTCCAGTACCAGGATCACGTCCTGGATGCCCTTGACAACAACGGCATTGGTGCCGTGGCTGGGATCCAGGTTGACGGTGGAGATGGTGTTGATGATCGTGTCCTTCTGCATATCAAACAGCAGGAACTGATCCATGGAGAACTCAAAGAACTCCCACAGCACGCCGATGGTCATGGAGAAGCAGAAGGCCACCACCGCCATGAAGAAGGGGGACAGGTGGAGGGACACCTTTTCCTCCCGGTTGAGGATGTCCACCAGGGCGAAGCCGATGGCGGCGCAGAGGAAGCCGTTCATGGTGTGGAGCATGGTGTCCCAGAAAGGGAATTCAATGTAGTAGTCCCGGATCTCGCCCAGGATTTCAGCGGCATAGATGAACAGCAGGATGATGATCTCCAGCGTGTCCGGCAGATCGATGTGCAGCCGCCGCTCGAAAGCGGAGGGCAGCATGAACAGCACCAGGGTGAGTACGCACAGCGAGACGTTCTCATAGTTCTGGTTGAAGAACTGAGCGATCAGCATGCCCACTACCGACAGCCGCAGCACAAAGTAGACGGTATAGACCAGTTTTTTGTTTTCTATATGCCGCCACTCGTGGCCGACAGGCTTTTTCTTTTCTCGCTTTGGCATGGCGCGCTCCTTTCCTTTTTCCTGTACGGTTGGCTGGTTTTGTCAATGAAACAATGTCAGTCCGCGCCCCTTGGCGCATAGTATGTTCCTGGAGGTGATTTTTGATGGACTTACGTAACAACCAGATCACGCTGGGTGAGCTGTGGGACGACCCGAGGAGCAGGGCGGTGTTCCAGAAGCGCATCCCCATGCTGGCCAAGCATCCGGTGAAGGGGGCCGCCCGCACCGTGACCCTGGAGCAACTGCGGGATTTCATGGCCGGCTGGGTGCCGGGCATGATGATCAACGGCGTCATGTCGGATCTGAAGAAGCTGTGACGCTGCATCTGGGATAGTATAAGATACCATACCAAAAAACAACCCCTCTGTCAATTGACAGGGGGGCCGTTTTTTTGAAATTCACCGCCGCTCCGCGATCCTCCGTCCGGTGGGGGTGGCGGCCAGGCCGCCCTGGCCGGTCTCCCGCAGGGCGGAGGGCAGGGCGCAGCCCACCGCGCCCATGGCGTCGATGACCTCGTCACAGGGGATAGCCCCGTCCAATCCCGCCAGGGCCATATCCGCGCAGGACAGGGCGTTTACCGCGCCCATGACGTTGCGCTTTACGCAGGGCACCTCCACCAACCCGGCCACGGGGTCGCACACCAGCCCCAGCACGTTTTGCAGCGCCATGGCGCAGGCGGCGGCCATCTGCTCTCCCGTGCCGCCCCGGGCATGGACCAGCGCGGCGGCGGCCATGCCGGAGGCGGAGCCCACCTCCGCCTGACAGCCTCCCTCCGCGCCGGAGATGGAGGCGCGGGTGGCGATGACCTGCCCAAACCCGGCGGCCACATAGAGGCACCGCACCATTGTCTCGTCAGCCAGCCCGTCCTTGCGCTGGAGGGGGATGAGCACCGCGGGCAGCACCCCGCAGGCCCCGGCGGTGGGGGCGGCCACGATGCGGCCCATGCAGGCGTTTTGCTCCCCCATTTTCAGGGCGGTGGCGGTCACTTCTTGGATAAACGGTCCGCAGATGGCGTTGGCGTAGGCGGCCATCTGCGCCCCCTGACCGCCGGACAGCCCGCAGGGAGAGCGGCGGGTGGGGTCGTAGTCCAGCACGGACTGCTTCATGGTCTGCCACAGCTTGCCCATGCGGGCCAGGCTGGCATCGGGGTCCGCGTCCCGATCCTGGCAGTCATCCTCCAAAACAGCCTGCCACAGCGGCTTTTCCGCCGACGCGGACAGCAGCGCTTCCACAGAACCAAACATGATCAGCCCTCCTCCAGATTCAGATAGATGCAGCGCACCACGCCGCCCAGCAGTTGGATATCGTCAATGATTTCCTGGCTCAGCGGCTGGTCGCACTCCAGAACCATGACGGACAGGCCCTGGCGGTGATCCCGGTAGAGCTGCATGGTGGCGATATTCACCGCCCGGCGGGCCAGACAGTAGCTGACCTCGGACACGATGCCGGGCTTGTCCTGATTACGGATAATGAGGGTGGGCATATCGCCGGAAAAGGTGGCCGCCATACCGTCGATGGAGTTGACCCGGATGCGTCCGCCCCCCAGAGAAGATGCGTTGACCACCACGGTGCGGCCCCGCTCGCCGATGAGGGTCATGACGGCGGTGTTGGGGTGGGCGTCCCGCAGATCCACGGTCTGGATGTGTACTTCCATCCGGGCCTCGCGGGCCAGCTGGAAGCTGCGGGGGATATTCGGATCGTCGGGCTTCAGGCCCAGCAGGCCGGCCACAATGGCCTTGTCGGTGCCGTGGCCCGCGCCGGTGGCGGCAAAGGAGCCGTGCAGGGCGATGTTTGCCCGGGCGGGCTGGAACCCCAGCAGCTTCCGGGCCACATAGCCCATCCGGGCGGCCCCGGCGGTGTGGGAGGAAGAAGGGCCTACCATGACGGGGCCCATGATATCAAAGATATTCAAAGAAAGCACCACCTTGAAGGTCAACTTGATAAGGATAGTATAACACCTTTTTCTGGGAGCCGCAAGGCGGCAGTTAAAAAAGCGGGCCCGGGAATCCCCGGGCCCGCGCCATACTATACCTGCTCATTGGTCTTCATTTTCTGCCGGATGTCCTCCGGCTTAGACACCAGCGCCCACTCCACCCGACGGTCGGTGAAGTTCAGCACCTTGATGCGCAGCCCGCGGGCGTCCACTTCCAGCTGGGCGCCGTCCTCCGGGATGACGGACAGCTGGGCGAACACCAGCCCGCCCAGGGTGTCG
>CAZCFU010000200.1:0-3301 GCA_964498005.1 uncultured Oscillospiraceae bacterium
GAGGACGGGGAGCGCTGGGTGACCACGCCGCCCTACACCGCCTACCTGAAAATTGCCGAGGGCTGCTCCAACGGCTGCGCCTTCTGCGTCATCCCCCGGCTGAGGGGGAAGTACCGCAGCCGCTCCATGGAAGCCCTGCTGGCCGAGGCGGAAGGGCTGGCCCGCCGCGGGGTGAAGGAGCTCATCGTCATCGCCCAGGACATCACCCGGTATGGGCTTGACCTGGGGGACGGCACCACGCTTGCCAAGCTGCTGACGGAGCTGTGCAAGCTGGATTTCCACTGGATTAGGCTCCACTACCTCTATCCGGAGGCGGTGACCGACGAGCTGATCGACGTGATTGCCCGGGAAAAGAAGATCGTCCACTACCTGGATATTCCCATCCAGCACGCCAATGACGGCATTTTGAAGGCCATGCGCCGCCGGAGCACCAGGGCGGAGATCGAAACACTGTTTGCCAAGCTCCGTGCCGCCATGCCCGATGTGGTCATCCGCACCTCCCTGATCTGCGGCCTGCCGGGAGAGGGCGAGGCGGAGTTCGAGGAGCTGTGCGACTTCCTGCGGGAGCAGAAGCTCCAGCGGGCGGGGGTGTTCCAGTTCTCCCCGGAGGAGGGGACACTGGCCGCCGCCATGGACAATCAGGTGGAGCCCGAAATCGCCGAGCGCCGGGTGGAGCTGGTGGTGGACCTCCAGTCCCGCATTATGGATGAGTACAATGAACAGCGGCTGGGCACGTGCATGGAGGTGCTGTGCGAGGGCTTTGACGGGGAGGCCGGCTGCTATGCGGGCCGCACCTACGCCGATTCGGTGGATATCGATGGCAGGGTGCTGTTCACGGCGGCGGGGCTGGTGCCCGCCGGGGAGTTCGTGTGGGTGCGCGTCACCGGCGTGTCCGATGGCGACCTCACCGGGGAAATGGAGGGCTGAGCGGTGGATACGTTGTACCATGTCTCGCCCACGCCGGGGCTGACGGTGCTGAAGCCCAGCGTGACCAAATACTTCGGCAAGCCGAAGCAGGTGTGCCTGACGGCCAGCCTGCCCATGGCCCTGATGTATGGGATCAAGCACTTTGAGTATACCTACGGTTACACAAGGGACGGAAGGATCTATTATGAGGAGTACTTCCCCAACGCCCTGAAGGAGCTGTACCGGGGGAAAGCGGCTTCCCTTTACACCTGCTTCCGCCGACCGGATATGGAGACGACCCCGATCCCCAATGAGTATGTCACCCCGAACGAGGTGACTGTGGACGGGGAGCTGCTGATTCCCGACGTCTGCGAGGCCCTGCTGGAGCAGGAGCGGCTGGGGGCGCTGAAAATCGTCCGCTGGGACGAGATGGATGAAGGGCGGCGGCGCTGGGTCGTCCGCGCCGAGGCGGACACCATCCTGGAGAAGGGCCTGCTGGACAGGCCCGACGACCCCTTTGCCCGTTATATGCGGGAGAAGTATCCGGAAAGCTGGGCGCTGGCCGAAAACGAGGCCAAAGAAGGAAAAGCCCTGGACATAAAGGAGGAAAACCATGAACTTACCTAACAAACTGACCATGATGCGCGTCATCCTCATCCCTGTGTACCTAGTGCTGTGGCACCTGGAGTTCCCCGGCAACAACTACGCCGCACTGGCTGTCTTTGTCGTGGCCAGCCTCACCGACTTTTTGGACGGCTACATCGCCCGGAAGCACAATCTGGTGACGGATTTCGGCAAGTTCATGGATCCCTTGGCGGATAAAATGCTGGTACTCACCGCCATGACCTGCTTCTGTGCCATGGGCCGGTTCCCGGACTGGGCGCTGGTCATCGTCATGGCCCGGGAGTTCGCCGTGTCCGGCCTGCGGCTGGTGGCGGTGGATAACGGCCGGGTCATCGCCGCCGGGTGGTCGGGCAAGGTCAAGACTTTTTCAACCATGGTGTGCCTGTGCCTGATGCACCTGACCATTCTGCCCATCCCCACCGAGGTGCTGGATTGGGTGTGCGTCATCGTCATTGCCGCCACCACCCTGTACTCCGGCGTGGAGTACTTTGTGAAGAACCGGGACGTGCTCAACTGGAACAAGTGATTTGACCGATCGAAAAGCTCCGGCCCGCGCACAGCGCGGGCCGGACTTCTTTATCCCATCATCACCCTGGTGAGCAAAAAGGCCATAGCCCCGCAGGCGGGGAAGGTGAGGGCCCACGCTCCCGCCATCTGGCCCATGACCCGCCGGTCTGTCCCCCGGCCCGCGCCGCAGATGGCGGCGACTTTGGCGTGGGTGGTGGAGGCGGGCAGACCCAGGGCGGAGCAGACCAGCAGGACCGCTCCCGCGCCCAGATCGGCGGCAAGGCCATCGTCAGGGGAGAGGGAGGCCAGCTCCGAGCCCACCTTTTCCACGATGGGTTTCCCGCCCAGGGCGGTGCCCAGGGCCATTACTCCAGCGGTGAGCAAGGCCAGCGTCAGTCGGGAGTAGGACAGCTCACCGTCCAGGCCGTCAGTGAGGAGCAGCAGGGCCAGGAATTTCTGCCCGTCCTGCACGCCGTGGAGCAGGGCGGTGAGGGCGGCCCCGCCTCTCTGCCATGAAGCGGGGCGGCGCACCCGTCCCGTCAGCGCCCGACGGAACAGCCGCCCCGCCAGCACCCCGGCGGGCAGGGACAGCGCCAGCCCCGCCAGCGCCCGGATCCACGCCCCGGCGCTTAAGCTGGCCGCTCCCGCGCCCAGGGCGAAGGCTCCGCCGGACAGTCCCGCCAGCAGGGCGTGGCTCTCGCTGGTGGGCAGGCCGAACCGCCACGCCGCCACCGCCCACAGCACGATGGACAGCAGGGCGGCGTTCAGCGCGGCGAGCGCCGTTTGGGGGCTGGAGAAGACCACCAGTTCTCCTATGGTGTCCGCCACAGCGGGAAAGCACAGGCAGGAAAAGACGGCCCCAATGAAGTTACAAACCGCCGCTAGGGCTACCCCCCGGCGGAAGGACATGGCCCCTGAGCCCACGGCGGTGGCGATGGCGTTGGGCGCGTCGGTCCAGCCGTTGACAAAGATCACCGCCAGCACCAGCAGGCGGGCGAGATGGACGGTCATGGTCATGGCACTCCCTCCCGGAGCAATCGTATGAGGGGCAGAGAGGAAGATATGCAAAATTTTTGAAAAAATAAAAAGGGTTTTCGATTTTTACGGGGTATAAGAGATAGACAGCGATTTTGCCTGAGTAAACATGGGGGAGGGATACGGCATGGATCAGACCATCCGGGAGCGCACCGAAGAGCTGGAGCGGCAGACCCTGTCGCCCCGGGCCTGCCTGTCGGCCAATTCCAAGGGGCGGGCGGTGGACATC
>CAZCFU010000201.1:0-3287 GCA_964498005.1 uncultured Oscillospiraceae bacterium
CCCAGGCTGCTGGCGGGCTATCCCAAGGTGAAGAACATCGCCCCCAACTCCGCCGAGCTGGTGTTCAGCACCAACAAGGCGGGCACCGTGTACTGGGCGGTCACCGCCGTATCCGACGGCTCGGTGAGCGAGTCTGACCTGATCGAGCCGCCCACCTACGGCGGAAGGATCCTCAAGTCCGGCTCCGTCAAAATGACCGCAAGCAATACCGAGGTCAAAGCGCCCAACCTCAGCGGGCTGACCCAGGGCGGCTCCTATTATGTCAGCGCCGTCTTTGTGGATAACCGGGGCGTCCACAGCCCTGTGAAGGTCACCGCCTTTACCACTCCGGACGGCACGACGCCCGCTTTCAGCGACGGCCCGCGTATGTCCAGGATCACCACTGAGGTGGCCCAGGTCACCGGTATGCCCAACAAGAGCTGCCAGCTCTACTATGCCCTGCTGCCCAGGGGGGCCACCGCCCCCACCGCCGCCGAGCTGAAGGCCAACGCCGTGAGCGGCAACCTGGGCTACGGCGTCCGGGACGCGGTGAAGAACACCAACATTACCGTTAATGTGAACAGCCGCCAGCTGGATCAGGAGACCGACTATGTGGTCTATCTGTGGCTCACCGACTATGACGGCTCCAAGAGCTCCCGGGTGTACTCCGTCCCGTTCAAGACCCCGGACGAGCGCTCCCCGGTCATCGTCAGCACGCGGCCGGGTGGTGCCAACGAGACCGCCGTTGAGATGAACTTCATCGTGGATGAGGCGTGTACCCTCTTCTGGGTCATCGTTCCCGAGGGCAGGGACACTGAGATCGCCTTTGAGGGCTTGGAAAACGAGGACGACTACAAGTCCGACGGGCTGGCCAATCCCGAAGATCCCGCCCTCCAGCGGAAGATCGAGGCCGGCGCGGGCAGCTTTACCACCAATGGCAGGAAACAGGTGAACGCCGCCAACGCCAACAAGGAAGTGCTCATCGGCCTGAATGAGACCAGGACCCTGGACAGCTCCAAGACCGGCACCTCGACCTATGTCATGTACATGGTGGCCAAGGACGCCGCGGGCAACTACTCCAAGATCGAGAAGGTCACCGTGCGCACCAGGGACAATACCCCGCCCAAGTTTGTGCGCCAGGAGTTTACCGCGATGGACAGCGGCAGCAAGGAGCCCAAGGCGGACACCGACATCAAGCTGGTGTTCTCCGAGAACATCAAGGGCGGCTCCGGTGCGGACAAGATCTTCCTGAAGCTGTATGAGGCGGTGCTGGATGCCGCGAAGCAGTCCCAGGCCACCGGCGGCGGCGAGAGCGAGGTACGCAAGGAGGCGGAGGCCCGCAACAAGCTGGCCGCGGCCCTGGAGGCTCACATCAAGCTCTACAAAGGCGAGACCGGGGACAAGATCGAGGATCTGGTGGCGCGCTGCATAGAGTGCGATGTCGAGGAGGACAGCAACCACAACTGGCATATTGTGAGCAAGTACACGAACAACCCCCAGGCCCCCAATAGCAACGCCGGTGACTGGATCATCAATTACTGCTTCGCCAAGGTGGAGATGACGGACGGCAATCTGATCGTCACCTTCCCCACCGTGGAGAACAGCGACGGCACCGTGAATATGAATGCCAGCGCCCTGAATCTGGCCAGCGGCGCCACCTACCACTTTGTGATCAGCGGCATCCGCGACAACTCCGAGGAGGCCAACCGCCTGGATCCCGATCCCACCGAGGTGCCGTATTTCACCACCGAGTTCGCCAAGGTGAACCTGAGCGCGGGTGAGGCGCTGTACCTTGACGAGGCAAATCAAAACGGACGCATCGACTTCCACTTTATCGCCGACCCCCAGGGCGCCAGCGGCGTGGATGAGAGCCAGTACTGGGATATGATGATCTGGGCGAACACCAGCATGGGCTTTACCCTTTACTCCAGGCCCAAGGGCGGCACCGATGGACAGTGGAAGGAGGAAGGTTCTGCGGAGATCCGCGTGCCCAGCACGGCGGAGTTTGTCTACACCAGCGTAGTCAAAAACATTTATAAGAAGAACACGTTTGACGACGACGAGCAGGTGTGCAAGATGACGGGCAAGGAGTACGCCATCCACATCGACTGGCTGGAGGATATGGCGAACACGGATGCTGGCAAGTGGAACAAGACGGTGAAGGTGCAGGTGTCCGTGGTATGCGGGACCCGGAATCACCTGATCACCCTGCCCTCCGCCGGAGCCACGCTGGACGGCGAAACTGTCATCAGCACCCCCAAGCCCTTTGAGATGAGCTATCCCTTTAAGATCAAGGACGCCCCGGAGATCCAATCGGTGTCCATCACCAGCAAGTATGACACCAGCGCGGATATCTCCGTGGATCTGGGCGATACGGCGGGACAGGTCTACTATATGTACTTCCCGCTGAATGTGCTGCAGAATGGCAACCAGGTTGTGGGCGGCCCGAATATCACCCTGACCGAGGCGATGATCGGCACAGTCACGAACTATACCGCCGACTATACGGTCAAGGTAAACCTTGCGGATGCGAATGGAATCGAGCCCAAGAATGTCCCGGTGATGTCGCTGGACTCCGCGCTGAGCGAGGGTGAGCCTACTACTAAGACCGACAAACAGACGGTTGCCCAGCCCTCCGTCAACGCTGTGACCAGCACCGCCGCCATCAGGGGCGTGATCAAGGGCCACACCGATATGGTGGATCCGGGCAGTCCGGCCAGGATATCCCTGACGAACCTCAGCGCCAACACGGTGTACTACCTCTGTATCGTGACCCGGGGCGACTCCGACGACCCCAACGCCTATTCCAAGTCTGCGGTGGTCTACCGCTTCACCACCCAGCGGGCGGCGCGGCCCCTGTTCAACCTCAGCGGTTCCGGCTCGGTGGTCAACGTGGAGAGCGACCGGAGGGCCACGATGAACTACTTCCTGGCCTCCTACGGCTATGAGAACGAGGCGTTTAGAAGGGCCTTCAACAGCACCGATACCAACAAGTATGCCGACAGCAGCTTCGGCACCGCCGCGGATACCTACACCTACGAGGGCAAGGGACAGCCCATGAACGTGCTCACGGCTATGGCCACGCGCTGCTATGACAACCTGAACAACTATGTGGGCAGCGTGTTTGACGTCTTTGCCACCGACTCCGCCAAAAACATCTTTGCCGGCCTGATCGCCAACCAAAATACGCAGCCGGGCCAGATTATTGAGACGGGGAAAAACAGGCCCGTGGCGGCGACACCTGAGGGGACCGCCATCCCGACGGACAATATCTACAATTATACCAACAACAATGACGTCGCGGTGGG
>CAZCFU010000202.1:0-3283 GCA_964498005.1 uncultured Oscillospiraceae bacterium
GACAGCGAGGGAGCTTGGAACGGAGCCGTGGGCGGGCCATAGGCCCGCTTAGGCCTGGGGCGGAAAAGCCGCCTAACGGCGAGGGCGAGCGATGGGGCCATCGGCCCCAGAGACCAGCCCGAGTCGGAGCGAAAGCGACCGAACGCCCTGGCCGCTTCGAAGCGTGACAACAGTAAATCTACTTTCTGGCAAAGGAGGGTGATCCGCCATGCGAAAAAAGGCCAAGCGCGACCTGACCATTGAGCAGCAGCTGGCCAGGGGCCCCATCGATCTGCCCTTCCTGGCCCTGGTGATGCTGCTGGTGGCCATCGGCCTCATCATGGTGCTGTCCGCCTCCTACGCCTCCGCCATGTATAACCTGGACCCCGCCGTAAACACCAAGGGCGACCCGCTGTACTACTTCAAGCGGCAGTTTGGGTTTGCTCTGCTGGGCGTGGCCGCCATGTTCATCATTTCCAAAATTGACTACCAGCATTTCCGCTGGATGTCCGTGTTTGTGCTGGGCGCGTCCATCGTACTGATGGCGCTGGTGTTCGTCCCCTATTTTGGCCGGTCGGGCGGCGGCGCGCTGCGGTGGGTCAAGATCGGCCCCATCCGGTTCCAGCCCTCGGAGATCGCCAAGGTGGGCGTCATCATGTTCTTTGCCGCCAGACTGTCCAAGCGGAACAGCCAGCTCGGCCCGCCGAAAAAGTGGAGCAAGCGCACCTTCACGGGCCGGATGGCGGCGCGGCTGGATCGCATCGGCCTGCTGGAGCTGATCCCATACGGCGTGGTGCTGGTGGTGGTGCTGGGCATCATCGCCCTCCAGCATCATATGTCCGCCATGATCCTGGTGGTGGTGGCCGCGGCCTCGGTGCTGTTCGCCTCTGGCGTCTCGCTGGGCTGGTTCGCCGTCGGAGGGACGGCGGTGGGGGCGGTGCTGTGGTTCATCATCACACAGACAGAGTACATGACCGCCCGCATCGAGATTTGGCAGGATCCCTTCCTCGAGCCCCTGGATGGCGGCTTCCAGCCCATCCAGTCCCAAATCGCCATCGGCTCCGGCGGGCTTTTGGGCGTAGGTTTGGGCAACAGCCGTCAAAAATACCTGTTCCTCCCGGAGGAGCACAATGACTACATCTTCTCCATTGTCTGCGAGGAGCTGGGCATGGTTGGGGCCTGCGTCATCATGGCGCTGTTTGCCCTGCTCATCATCCGGGGCTACTGGCTGGCCCTCCACGCCCGGGATCGGTTCGGGACGCTGCTCATCGTGGGCATCACCACATTGACGGGAATGCAGACCTTTTTTAACATCGGCGTGGTCACCGGCTTTCTGCCCCCCACGGGCATCTCCCTGCCGTTTTTCAGCTATGGAGGCACGGCTTTGGCCATCCAGCTTGCGGAGATGGGCATGGTATTGAGCGTCTCAAGACAGATTGCCGCCCCAAAGGCGGAGTAGGAGGAACCCATGTGAAAGTTATATTTACCTGCGGCGGCTCGGCGGGCCATGTGAACCCCGCCCTGGCGGTGGCCCAGCAGTTCGAACTTCATCATCCCGGCTGTGAGATCCTGTTTGTGGGCGCGGAGCGGGGGATGGAGCAGCGGCTGGTCACCCAGGCGGGCTACCCCATCGAGACAGTGAAGGTCTCCACCTTCGAGCGCAGCTGGAGCTGGAAGGTGCTCAAGCACAACGTGAGCAGCGCCCTCAAGCTGCCGGTGGGCCAGCGGGAGGCGTCGACCGTTCTCAAAAAGTTCAAGCCGGATCTGGTGGTGGGCACAGGAGGCTACGCCTCCTATCCCGCCGTCCACGAGGCGGCGAGGCGGCACATCCCCTGCGCCCTTCACGAGTCCAACGCCTATCCCGGCTTGACCACCCGGGCGCTGGCCAATCAAGTGGATCTTGTTATGGTGGGCTTCCCGGAAGCGGCGGCGTACTATAAGGAAGCCAAAAAGGTCGCCGTCACCGGGACCCCCGTCCGGAGCGAGTTCTTTTCCCTGGACCGGGAACAGGCCCGGCTGGAGCTGGGATTGACGGACAGCCAGCCGCTGGTGATCTCCTTCTGGGGCTCCCAGGGGGCGGGGCACATGAGTGAGCGCACGGTGGATCTCGTAGAGCGCTGGGCGGCGGAGGGCCGCCGGTTCCACTACATCCACGCCGCCGGGCGGGATATAGATGAAATGCCCGGCGAACTGAAAAAACGGGGGATCCAGGTGTCCGACAGCGAGATCCGGCCCTATATCGACAATATGCCGGTGGTGATGGCCGCCGCCGACCTGGTCATCTGCCGGGCGGGGGCGTCCACCATCGGGGAGCTGACCGCCCTGGGCAAGCCCGCCATCTTGGTGCCTTCCCCCTTTGTGGCGGCCAACCACCAGTACAAAAACGCCAAGGTGCTGGCCGACCGGGGCGGGGCAGTGCTGATCGAGGAAAAGGACTGCACCGGCCAGGGCCTTTACGACGCGGCCATGGACCTGCTGGCCGACGGGACCCGTCGGGCGGCCATGGGGAAGGCGCTGAAGGAGCTGGCAGCGCCCCACGCGGCCGAGGATATCTACAAAAACCTCATGGCGCTGCTGAAATAACAGAGGCGGGCCCCTCCGCATAGGATGAAAGGAGATTTCTTTCTATGGGGAGGCTTTGCCATGAGTGTGATGTATCTTCGGGGCGGAACACCGCTGGAGGGTGAATTGACGGTACACGGGGCGAAAAACAGCGTGCTGCCGATCCTCGCGGCCTGTCTGCTGGCGCGGGGGCCGGTGACGCTCCACAATTGCCCGCAGCTCACCGACGTGACCTCCGCGCTGGGGATCCTGCGGCATCTGGGCTGCCGGGTGGAGCAGAAGGGGCACACCATTACCGTGGATCCCGTTGGGGCGGCGGGCAGCTCCATCTCGGAGGAGCAGATGCGGGCCATGCGCTCGTCCATTATCTTCCTGGGGCCGCTGCTGGCACGGACGGGGGAGGCCCACCTGACCTATCCCGGCGGATGCGAGCTGGGCCCCCGGCCCATCGACCTGCATCTCAACGCCATCCGGGCCATGGGGTGTGAAGTGAGCGAAAACCGGGGCATCCACTGCCTGGGCAGTCCCCTGGGGGGCGAGGTCCAGCTGGCCCTGCCCAGCGTGGGGGCCACCGAAAACGCCATGCTATGTGCCGTGGGTGCTGACGCGCCTACTGTCATCTCCAACGCCGCCCGGGAGCCGGAGATCGGGGATCTTCAGAGCTTCCTCAACAGCCTGGGGGCCAGCGTCCGGGGGGCGGGCAGCTCCACCATCCTGGTGGAGGGGGGCAGGCCCCTGTCCG
>CAZCFU010000203.1:0-3261 GCA_964498005.1 uncultured Oscillospiraceae bacterium
CGTTCACCGAGCTGTTCGGCGGCGGCAAGGCGGAGCTGCTGCTGGACGACCCGGAGGATGTGCTGGGCTGCGGCATCGAGATCAAGGCCCAGCCGCCGGGAAAGACCATCCAGCACATGAGTTCCCTGTCCGGCGGCGAGCGGGCGCTCATCGCCATCGCGCTGTACTTCGCCATTTTGAAGGTGCGGCCTACGCCGTTCTGCGTCATGGACGAGATCGAGGCGGCGCTGGACGAGTCCAACGTGGTGCGCTACGCCCGGTATATGCGCCGCATGAGCGACAAGACCCAGTTCATCGTCATCACCCACCGCCGGGGCACCATGGAGGAGGCCGACGTGCTCTACGGCGTCACCATGCAGGAGAAGGGCGTGTCCAGGATGCTGACCATCAACCTGAACGATGTGGAAAAGGAGCTGAACATCAAGTGATCGAGCCGGTGGATAAGCGCTGCGGCAACTGCCGCCACGCCATGGAATACGTCAAAACGGAAAAAATGCAATTGGGTCAGACCAGCTTCCTCTGGGGAGACTGGCCCAATCTGCTGGCCGGGGCGCTGAACGTGGAGATATGGAGCTGCCCCAACTGCCGCAAATTGGATTTTTATTGGAGCGGCCCATCCGAGGAGGATTTTGAATACCGGGAAGACGAGGACCATATGGCGCAGACCACCTGTCCCGCCTGCGGCCATGTCCACGATTTGGACGACCCGAAATGCCCCCTCTGCGGGGCGAAAAACCCGAATATTTAACAAAGGAAGTTTGCAATATGGGCTTTTTTGACAAGGTAAAGAAAATCGGCATTTTCAACGGCTTTTCCGAGCTGACCGACGACTTCTACGACGAGCTGGAAGAGTCCCTGGTCATGGCCGACCTGGGGGCGGAGACCACCATGGAGGCGGTGGACGAGCTGCGGGAGCGGTGCAAGGCCCGGGGCGTGAAGGACACCCAGGGCGCCCAGGAGTGTATGCGGGAAATTTTGGCGGAGTATCTGGATCTGGGCGGGGCCTACGTGGACATGAGCGGCAAGCCGGCTGTGATTTTGTTCATCGGCGTCAACGGCGTGGGCAAGACCACCTCCATCGGCAAGCTTGCCGCCCACTGGAAGAGCGTGGGCCGCAAGGTGGTGCTGTGCGCCGGGGATACCTTCCGGGCCGCCGCCGCCGAGCAGCTCACTATCTGGGCGGACCGGGCCGGGGTGGACATCGTCAAGCAGCACGAGGGGGCGGATCCCGCCGCTGTGGTGTACGACGCACTGTCCGCCGCCAAGGCCCGCAAGGCGGACGTGGTGCTGGTGGACACCGCCGGACGGCTGCAAAACAAGGCCAATCTCATGAACGAGCTGAACAAGATTTCCCGGGTCATCGACCGGGAGTGCCCCGACTCCAGCCGGGAGACCCTGCTGGTGCTGGACGCCACCACCGGGCAGAACGGACTGATCCAGGCCAAGGAGTTCTCCAAGGCCGCCGGGGTCACCGGCATCGTGCTCACCAAGCTGGACGGCACCGCCAAGGGCGGCATCGTCATCGCCATCGCCAAGGAGCTGGGCGTGCCCGTCAAATTTGCCGGGGTGGGCGAGGGTGTGGACGACCTCCAGCCCTTCGACGCCACCTCCTTTGTGGAGGCCCTGATTTGACAATATTCACACTCTGGTTACGATTTCCCGGAGCGGTTGGTGTAAAATATCAGGATACAAAGAAATAGAATGGAGGCGGCGGCATGAAATTGGTGCTGGCCAGCAAGAACCTAAAAAAATTGAAAGAGATGAACGAGATCCTGTCCGGCATGGGGGTGGAGGTGTGCCTCCAGGCGGACGTGGGCATCGACGTGGACGTGGAGGAGACGGGGACTACCTTTGAGGAGAACTCCCTGCTGAAGGCCAAGGCCGTTATGGAGGCCAGCGGCCTGCCCGCCATCGCGGACGACTCCGGGCTGTGCGTGGACGCGCTGAACGGGGCCCCCGGCGTGTACTCCGCCCGGTACGGCGGCGAGGGACTGGACGACGCGGGACGCTACCGCCTGCTGCTGTCCAGTATGCCCATGGGGCAGGCGCGGACGGCCAAGTTTGTGTCCGTCATCACCTGCTGCTTCCCCAACGGCGATGTGCTCACCGCCCGGGGAGAGTGCCCCGGCACCATCGCCTTCGCCCCCATGGGGGAGGGCGGCTTCGGCTACGACCCGGTGTTCTTCCTGCCCAAGCTGAAAAAGACCTTCGCCCAGCTCAGCGCCGAGGAGAAGAACGCCATCTCCCATAGGGGCCGCGCGCTGGAGGCGTTCCAGGCCAAGCTGGAGGAGTATTTGAAATGAAGAACACCCAAGTCTGCCCCAAGTGTGGCAGCGGCGATGTAGCGGAGGTTCCAGGCGGCGCATTCAGCCCTTGGAACAGCAGCGGCACGATGGAAACCGACGCTTGGGAAACAGCCAGAGTAGACCGCTGGATCTGCTGTGCCTGCGGATATTGTGAGACATGGATCGAGCCGAAAAAGCTGCAAAAAATACGAAAAAGATGGCAAAAAAGCCGTTAAAGGAGTTATTCATGGATTTGACAAGCAAGCAGCGGGCCCAGCTGCGCTCCCTGGCCAACGATTTGGACACCATCGTCCACATCGGCAAGGACGGCATCGGCCCCAATCTGACAAAACAGGCGGACGACGCCCTGGAGGCCCGGGAGCTCATCAAGGGCAAGGTGCTGGAGAACAGCCCCCTGTCCCCCCGGGAGGGGGCGGACGAGCTGGCCCAGGCCACCCGGAGCCAGGTGGTGCAGGTCATCGGCACCAAGTTCGTGCTGTACCGGGAGACCCACAGCAAACCAAAAGACAAACGCATTCGATTGGTTAAATAATCACCTGCACCACATCGCCGCAAGTGCGGCGTACAAGTGTTTTGCGAAGCAAAACCTTGAAATCGGTGGAATTCATTTCCACCGATTTGAGTGAAATCCGGGGTCCCCATGGGGCCTGACCCATGGGGCGTGCAGGTGATCGGCACCAAGTTTGTGCTGTACCGGGAGACCCACAGCAAGCCCAAAGACAAACGCATTAAGCTGGTAAAATAGTGCCCCAAAATTTTTCCTGCTCCCACCCCTTCGGGGCGGGAGCAGGAAAAGCCGGGAGCACAAAATCAAGCTGGTAAAATAGGCATCCCCTAAACTTTTTTGAGAGGGTGGTTCCATTGAAAATCGGCATTTACGGCGGCAGCTTCAATCCCCCGCATCTGGGGCACCTGGCGGCCGCTAAGGCGGCGGTGGCCGCGCTGGGGTTGGACA
>CAZCFU010000204.1:0-3237 GCA_964498005.1 uncultured Oscillospiraceae bacterium
AGGATGACCGGCACCTATGAACACAGCATCGACAACGCCGGCCGTCTCATCGTGCCCTCCAAGCTCCGGGACAAGCTGGGCTCCGCCTTCTATCTGGCCGTGGGCGTGAAGGAGAACCTGACCCTCTATCCCATGGAGACATGGGACAAGCTGCGCCAGCGTGTGTCCGAGCTGTCCACCACCGACGCGGCGGCCATGGATCTGTTTTTTGCCTCCGCCCAGCTGTGTGAGGCGGACAAGCAGTGGCGCTTCCAGGTGCCGTCCTATTTAAAGGACTACGCCAAGATCGACCGGGATGTGGTCATCACCGGCAACAACGACCGGGCCCAGATCTGGAGCGCGGACAACTGGAAGGCCAAGACCCAGCAGCAGCTCAACCCCGAGACCATTGCAAACCTGATGAAAAATCTGGGGATTTAACGCGATATGGAATACACCCATAAGCCGGTGCTCCTGAACGAGTGCCTGGACGGTTTGAATATCCGGCCCGACGGCGTCTATGTGGACGGCACCCTGGGCCGGGCGGGCCACTCGCTGGAGATCGTGAAGCGGCTCACCACCGGGCGGCTGATCGCCATTGACCGGGATAAGGCGGCGCTGGACGCCGCCCCCGCCCGTTTGGAGGGGCACATGGATAAGGTGACCCTGGCGCGGGGAAACTTCAGCGGCCTGACGGATATCCTCTCCTCGCTCCATGTGGACGGGGTGGACGGAATGCTGTTTGACCTGGGGGTGTCCTCCCCGCAGCTGGACGACGGCAGCCGGGGGTTCTCCTATCTGCGGGACGCCCCGCTGGATATGCGCATGGACCAGTCCGCGCCGCTCACCGCGAGGGATGTGGTGAACGGCTGGAGCCAGGAGGAGCTGAAGCGCGTCCTCTGGCAGTACGGCGAGGAGCGCTATTCCGGGCTCATCGCCGCCGCCATCGCGCGGGAGCGGGAGCAGGCCCCCATCGAGACCACGGGCCGGTTGGCGGAGATCATCCGGGACGCCATGCCCGCCAAAGCGAGAAGGGAGAAGCAGCACCCCGCCAAGCGGTCCTTCCAGGCCATCCGCATCGCGGTGAACGACGAGTTGGGTGAGGTGGAGCGGCTGTTGGAGGGGGCGCTGGACGCGCTGAATCCGGGGGGACGGCTGGCCATCATCTCCTTCCACTCGCTGGAGGACAGATTGGTCAAGACCGCCTACGCCGGCTGGGCAAAGGGCTGCACCTGCCCGCCGGATTTCCCGGTGTGCGTGTGCGGCAAGACGCCCAAGGTGAAGCTGATCGGCAAGCGGCCCATTGTGGCGGATGAGGATGAAGTGAACGACAATCCGAGAGCCCGCAGCGCGAAGTTGAGGGTGGCAGAGAAGGTATAAACCCAGACCCTGCGGGCAGCACAGTGGGGCACGGAACAAGTACGGAGGAGAGCCCCATGGCGGCACAGCGCAGGAACAACACAAGGAGATACCGCACCTACGGCAGCGCAGCCTACCAGCCGGAATTTGAGCAGGAGCCCATCCGCGAACCGGCCCGGAAGGAGCGGATACATGGCAATACCGTCCGCCGTCCGGAGCCCCATCGCCGCCCCCAGCCCCGGCCCCGCAGGCGTCCGGCGGTACGGCCCAGCATACAGGTCCGCCCCCAGGGGGCGGTGGCTCCCTTTGCCGTGGTGGGGCTGTTTGCCGTGCTGGCCTGCGCGCTGCTGCTGGTGATGAGCTGCGCCCAGCTGGCCACCGCCAACAACGACATTGTGAAGCTGCGCGATGAGCTGGCGGACCTCCAGGACGAGAACCGGACGCTCCTGGCCAAGTATGAGCTGGTGTACGACCTGGAGGCCATCGAGAAGCAGTTCCTGTCTGACGGCACCATGATCAAGCCCGGGTCGGGGCAGACGGTGTATCTCGACTTGTCCACCGAGGATAACGTGGTGTACTATGACGGCGCGGGGGAGGGCCTGTCCGGTATGCTCCAGCGGGCGGAGCGTTTTTTCGCCGGCCTGCTGTCATAAGCGGCCTGTCCTCATACATACATTGACCCATAAAGAGATAGGAGGGGCGTGAGGAATGCACTGGCTTCCCGCGCCCTTCTCCCATAAGCCCTATGATATCGAAGAAGCAGGAGCGAAGCCCTATGAAGAACGCTGACCACAAGCCCCGCCGCTCGGAGGGCAAAAACAACAGAAGTCTGTTCCGGCGCACCATTTTCCTGATGGTGGTGCTGGGCATCGGCATTTTTCTCCCCCTTATCGGCCAGCTCTATAAGCTCCAGATCGTGGAGCACAGCCAATGGGAGGAGCGGGCGGCCACCCAGCAGACCAAAAGCGTGTCCGTAGCCGCCAGCCGGGGCGCTATTTACGACCGGGAGGGCCGCACCCTGGCCATGTCCGCCACGGTCTACAAGCTGATCCTGAATCCCAGCGGCGTCTACGGTTCCGTCAGCAAGGACAAATACACGGATGAGGACGGCAAGCTGGACGAGGCCGCCTATGAGCAGGCGCTGTACAGCCTGCGCAAGACCATCGTGGACGGCATCGTGGATCTGTTCGGCTACGATGAAGAGCGGCTGTGGACCCGGATCGAGAACACGAAAGTCGCCTATGTAGAGCTGTACACCGAGTTGGAGGAGGAGGACGTGGAGAGGGCGCGGGAGTTCATCAGCAAAAATAAGCTGTCCGCCGGACTGCAGATCACCCCCAACAGCAAGCGGTATTATCCCTACTCCTCCATAGGCTCCCACGTGCTGGGCTATATGGGCCAGACCGAGACCAGCGGAGACAACAAGGTGGGGAAGTCTGGCGTGGAGCTGGGGTATGAGGACGCGCTGTCCGGCGAGCTGGGCCGGGTGGTCACCTCCATCAACGGGCGCAGCCAGGATATGATCTCCGGCTACGAGATGTATTTCGACGCCCAGGATGGCTATAATGTCTACCTCACCATCGACGAGCGCATCCAGGCCATGCTGGAGCAGACCTTGGCCGAGGGCATCGAGACCTACGACGTGCAGGCCGGCGCGTTTGGCCTGGCCATCGACCCCCAGACAGGGGCGGTGCTGGCCATGGCCAGCAGCCCGGATTTCGACCCCAACAACTGGGGGACCATCCTCAGCGAGGATCTGCAGGCCCAGGTCGACCAGGTGGCGGCGGAGTACGGCGACGACAGCCAGGAGGCCAACGACGCCTGGAAGGCCGCCTGGAATAAACAGATGCGCAACCGCGCCCTGTCCGACGCCTATGAGCCCGGGTCGGTGTTCAAGCC
>CAZCFU010000205.1:0-3223 GCA_964498005.1 uncultured Oscillospiraceae bacterium
GCGTGCTGGTGGGCGTGCTGGTGTTCGAGGTGCTGAAGATCTGCCTGCAGTTCCTGCGCCTGGACCCCGCGTACACCTATATTGCCCAGGGTCTGGTCATCATCGTGGCCGTGGCCCTCGACCTGCGCAAGTACCTGGCCAAGAAGTAAGCGCGGCAAATCATTATCACAGCCTAAAATGTCCGTCCGCTTTTGCGGACGGACATTTTCTATTTTCAGAGCGGTACATCTGTGATATAATGGGTCATCATCGCCCATGGGCGACGGCGTTTTGCGGAGCAAAACGCCAAGCGGACCTGTGCGCGGGGAAGGAGGTGTGCCGCGGATGGAGGAATACCGTGTCCTGCTGGTGGATGATGACGGGGAGGCCCGGGAGGGCATCCGCCGCAAGATCAACTGGGCGGAGCTGGGCTTTGAGCTGGTCGGTTCCGCGGCCGACGGGATCGACGCCCTGGGGCTTGCCCAGCGGCTGCGCCCGGACGTAGTGCTCACCGATATCAAAATACCCCGCATGGACGGGCTGGAGCTGTGCCGCAGGCTGAAGTCTCTGCTGCCTGCGTCCAAAATGGTAGTGCTCTCCGGGTTTGACGAGTTCGAGTGCGCCCGGCAGGCGGTGGGACTGGGCATATCTGAATACCTTCTGAAGCCCATCAGCGCCCTGGAGCTGGGTAGTGTGCTGGAGCGGCTGCGGGGGCAGCTGGATCGGGAGCGGCAGGAGCGCCGGGAGATTGAGCTGCTGCGCCGCCGGTATGAGGAGAGCCTGCCCATCCTGCGGGAGCTGTTTTACACCCGGCTGCTGGAGGGCCGTATCCCCCCCGAGCAGGTGGCGGATCAGGCCGCCCGATATGAGATCGAGCTGCCCCGGGGCTGCTGGACGGCGGCGCTGGTGCTGGCGGACGCGCGGGGGAAAAACGGTGGGGCGGGCCGGGACGAATTGCGGATGCTGTCCATCCAGTCCTTTTTCCAGCGGCGTTTCTCTTTGGCGGGGTGCGCCCTGCGCGCCGTGCCCTGCAACGGCATGGTGGCCCTGCTGGTACATATGAAGGACGAGGGACAGATCGATGCGCTGACGGAGGAATTGGGGCGGCTGTGCGCGCTGGCGGCCCCTCTGCTGGGCATGACCCTGTTTGTGGGAGTGGGCCGGCCCTGCCCTGGCCCGGAGCTGCTCCACAAATCTATGGAGGGGGCCGCCGCGGCGGCGGACCACCGGGTGCTCATGGGGGCGGAGCAGGTGCTCTACATCGGCGATCTGGAGGCGGAACGATCCGCCGGCCTCACCCTGGAGGAGGCGGATCAGCGGGCCCTGTCCGCCGCTGTCAAGCTGGGCAGCCGGGAACAGGTGGCCCAGCTCATCCACCGGCAGGTGGATCGGGTGCGGGAGGGGCGGCCGTCCTTGGCTCAGAGCCATATGTTCTTCTTGGAGCTCCAGACCGCCCTTACCCGGATGGCCCGGGCCGGCGAGGTGGATATCGAGGAGATTTTCGGCCCCAACTTCACCGGCATGGTGTCCATCACCGACTTCCGCTCCCTGGACGAGCTGGAGGAGTGGCTGCTGGGACGCGCCCTGCGGCTGTGGGAGCGGCTCAACCGCCAGCGCAGCGATTCCACGTGGAAAACGGTGGAGCGGGCCAAGGGCTTCATCGCGCAGCACTACGCCGACAAGGAGCTGAGCGTGGAGACCCTGTGCGACTATCTCCATCTGTCCCCCGCCTACTTCTCCACCCTGTTCAAGCGGGAGACCCAGAAAAGCTTCATCGCCTATGTCACCGACCTGCGTATGGAGCAGGCCGCCCAGATGCTCCAGGACACCGACGAAAAGACCTACCTCATCGCCGAGCGCACCGGCTACGCCGATCCAAACTATTTCAGCTATGTGTTCAAACGGCACTTCGGCATCTCGCCGTCCAAGTTCCGGGCGGGACAGCAGCCATAGGGCAGAACAGCACCCCGGAAGCCTCGCTTCCGGGGTGCTGTTTTGTGGTTTGGATTGATTTCGCGCCCGATCACAGCCCGTACAGTTCGCTGTATTTCTTCTCCAGGTAGTCGGCGAACACGGTGGGGTCGAAGTCGCCGCAGGCGTTTTTCACCACGTCGGCGGGCTCCATCAGGCCGCCGTACCGGTGAACCTTTTCGCCCAGCCAATTGGACACCTGTGACAGGTCACCTTTGGAGACAGGGCCCCATACGTCGATGTCCTGTTCCATGTTGCGCAGCATCTGGGCGCCGTAGGCGCTGCCCAGGGCGTAGGAGGGGAAGTAGCCGAAGGAGCCGCCGGACCAGTGGCTGTCCTGGAGGCAGCCCCGCTTGTCGTCGGGCACGTCCACGCCCAGGTACTCCTTGTACAGCCGGTTCCAGGTCTCGGGCACGTCCTTGACCTCCAGCGTGCCGCCGATGAGCTGTTTTTCGATCTCATAGCGCACCATGACGTGGAGACAGTAGGTCAGCTCGTCCGCCTCGGTGCGGATGAGGGAGGGCTGGGCCTTGTTGACTGCCCGGTAGAACTGCTCCGCCGTCACGTCGGAAAGCAGCTTGGGGAAGAACTCCCGCATCTTGGGGAAAATGGCCTCAATAAAGGGCTTGGAGCGGCCGATGAGGTTTTCATAGAACCGGGACTGGCTCTCGTGGACGCCCATGGACACGCCGCCCGCCAGACAGGTGTACTGGAGGTCGTCGGAGATGCCCAGCTCGTACTTGGCGTGGCCGCCCTCGTGGATGACGGAGTACATGGAGAAGCTCACATTGCCCTCGTCATAGTTGGTGGTGATGCGCACGTCCTTATTGTTGAATTCCAGGGTGTAGGGGTGCTCCGTCTCGCCGATGGCGCAGTGGGCCCGGTCAAGGCCCAGCACCTCCATGAGGTAGTCGGAGAACTTCCGCTGGGCTTCCACGGGATAGGGGCGCCACAGGAAGCTGTCGTCGATCTGCTCCTTCTCCCCGATGGCGTGGATCAGGGGGACGATGCGCTCCCGGAGGGTGGCAAAGAACCCGTCCAGGTACTTCATATCCACCCCGCGCTCGTACTCGTTGAGCAGGGCGTCATAGGGGGCTTTGGTGCTGTCGTAGTAGCCGGCGAACTTGATGTTGAAGGCCACCAGCTTCTCCAGCACCGGGCGGAACAGCTCGAAATCGCTCTGTTCCTTGGCCCGGTGCCACACGTCGCTGGCCTCGTTGGTCAGCATGGCGTACTCCATGTACTCGTCCGCCGGGATGCGGGTGAGCTGGGC
>CAZCFU010000206.1:0-3216 GCA_964498005.1 uncultured Oscillospiraceae bacterium
AAGCTGAAGTAGTCGTACAGGCGGTTCAGGTTCCGGCTGATGGGGTACTGCATATCCAAGGTGTCGTCCAGGTACCGGATAATGTCCAGGCTCCGGTCTACACTTGCCTCAAACAGGGGGTAGTCCGCTTTGTCCAGAGCCAGTCCGGCCCTGAGCAGGCGCTTGACCAGCTCATCGTACAGCAGCAGCAACAGCTCCCCCTGGGACATTTCGTTAATGCCCTGCTCCTTGTAACCCTGATACCCCTGGAAGCCTTTTCTGTCCATTCTTGACTCCTTTTTGGTCAGTGATGATTTTTAGTACTCGCTGTAGCCGCCCATCAGGCCGGACATAGCGGAGGCCTGCGAGTTCATCTGGGCGATGAGCTGCTCCAGTCGGCTGAACTTGGTGGTATAGCGGTCGATCTGGTTGGACATCTTGGTCTGCCAACGTGTGATCTGGGTGTCGATGCTGTCGATCTGGCTCTTGAGGCTGTTGCTGTTCAGGGAGGTGGGCGCCTTTACAGAGCCCGCCTTGGTGATCAGCACACCTTTAGGCTCGCCGGTGGTCTTGACGTAGGTGTTCAGCGTGTTCTGCAGGGTCTGCATCAAGCCGTCGCTGGAGGAGCCGCCCTCGCGGGTCTTGGTAAAGGCGTTCTTCACCTTATCCGGGTCGCTCTCCAGGGCGGTACGCAGCTTATCCTCGTCCAGAGAGAGGGTCGTCATACCGTCGCTGTAGGAAGTGCTCAGGCCGATCTCCCGCAGGATCTGTCCGTCGGTACCGCCGGGGGTGATCGCGTTGAGCAGCTTGCTGTACATACTGGACAGGGTGGTGTCGCCGAAGAGGATACCCTGCTTGGCCTTCTCATTGTAGGCCGCGATCTCGCTCTCGCTCATCCCGGACTCGTCATCAGCGGTCAGGGGATCGTACCGGCTGCCGTTCGTCTGCTGGGCCGGCAGGGTGGAGTAGGCGCTCTTGAGCTCGCTGGCCATCTCGTTGTAGTCGTTGACGAAGTCCCGGATGGCGTCGATGATCTTCTCGGTGTCGGTGGTGGTGTTGAAGGTGATGGGCTCGTAGTCCTCGCCGTCCTTGCCCACCGCCTCAAAGGTGCCCTTCACGTTGACGGTCAGGCCGTCCAGATCGAAGGTGTTGCTGCTGCGGGTCAGGTTCTCAAAGCGCACGCCGTTGATCTCCACGTCCATGATGGCGTCCTGGCCGGCGGTGTACGCGCTGGTGGCGACAGGCTCGATCTCGCGCTTGTAATTGAAGCCATACTGGTCTTTGATGGTAAATTCCTGCTCCTTGCCGGACGAATTTTTCACCGAAAACTGGCCCGTCTTTTCATTGTAGCTGGCGGTCAGGGTTCCACCGCTGGCGCTGTTTATCTTGTCCGCGAAATCCTGCATGGTCATTGTATTGTCAACGTCGAAGCTGAGATCGCTGCCATCAGCAGAGATGGTGATCCGGTTCTTGTCACCGTCACTCAGGTAAAAGCCATAGTTATCCGCGAAATTATGGTTGATCTCGACATCGTCACCGACCTCAGAATCGAACAGCGCTTTCGCCATCGTGCCGAACTCGATCTTGCCGTTGGAGCCGGTCTCGGTAGCGGTGAACTTGAACTCGTTGGTCAGCTTGGAGTAGCTCACCTTCACCCCCGCGTCGGCGTTGGAGTTGATGGAGTTCATCAGGCTCTCCAGGGTGGTGTCCTCGGTAATGTTGATGTGGGCGCCGTTGACCTCGAAGTCATAAATCGCCTTGCCGTCGCTCTCGATCCGATAGCCGTCCTTATCCACCCGGTTGCCCTTGCTGTCCACGTAATAGACGGTGCCGTTGGGGGTGGTCTTCTGGATGGCGGCGCTGCTGCCCTTCAGCCGGTTGGCCTGGCTGAAGACGCCGCTGGCCTTGTCGCCCAGGAGATCGGTGAGCTTCTTGCTGGTGTTGATGTAGTTGGTGTCCCCGGTCTCAAAGCCCAGGGCCTTCACGGCGCTGCCGCCCAGGGCCATCACGTCGCCCTTGCCCTTCGGGGTGAGGGACAGCTTGCCGTCCCCATAGGACGCCGTGACCTTACCCGTGCCGAAGGCCTTGTCCAGCTCCTTTTGCAGGCTCTCCACAAAGGACTGGTTGGCGTTCTCGCCGTCCACATCGGTGTTCTTGATCACGTCGGCCATGCTGATCTTCTTGGTGGTGCCGTTGAAGGTGATGCCCAGCTCCTTGTCGGACAGGTAGCGGTATCTATCCGTATCCGTAGTCAGCTCTCCGGGCGGCACGATGACGTTCTCACCCGCAAGCTTTCCGATCTTGCCGGAGGAGGAGCTGATCTTCACCTCATTGCCGTTGCCCAGCCCGTCGGAGAAGCTGATGCGGCCATCCGCGTTCGCCACGACCTTGACGGCCTTGTCGGCGGTGGTGGTCTCCTGGAAGCCGTTCTTGGTGTAGCTGTAGGTGATCTCGCTCAGCTTCTTGTTGATGGCGTTGGCCAGCTTCTCCGCGTCGTTGTTACCCTCCATCTCGTTCAGGTCTTCCAGCTCGTCAAAGCTGATGTCGAAGGTGGTGCCGTTGGAGCCGCCGTACTTGAACGTCAGCGTGCCGGATACGGTGCTCACCGGGATGGTATCGCTGATGTCGAAGTCCTTGCCGGTGATGCCCTGGATATCCCCGCTGGAGATTCCGGCCAGACCGGACACGGTGTAGGTGGCGGCGGTGGCCATCTGCTTCACCGAGTTGATCTTGATGTCGCTGGAGCTCTTGCCGCTGGCGGTGATCTTGTCCTTGTAAGTACCCAGGACAGCGGTGTTCACCGCGTTGGTGAAGAAGCTGCTGCTGAGCAGATTGGTCTTGGAGGAATATGACGTGTACTTGTTGTTGAGGTTTACCGCCTTGTCGATGATGCTGCGGTAGGCTTCCTGCTGCCACTCGATTTTGGTGCGCTTCTGCCCCAAGGTCTGGATCTTTTTCTTAATGCCGGAGACCGCGTTTTCAATCATGGACTCGGTATCCATGCCGCTGGCCAGGCCGCTGAGTACGTTCCGGTTGCCATAGATGCTGCTGGTGTTGTAATTGCTGTTCATCAAACTGGTAATAGATGCCATAACGGACCGCTCCTTTCAAAAGCCGTAGGCGGGGCGCCCGCCCCAAGCGCGCTCTCAGAAGAAAAATTTGAAAATTTTTAGTTTTTTTTCGCTGTACCTCTGTTCTTTTTTATCGACCTGTAGTATATTAAACTTAAGACTTTTC
>CAZCFU010000207.1:0-3214 GCA_964498005.1 uncultured Oscillospiraceae bacterium
CTTTTGCAGGCGTTGGCGGCGCAGGTGAGCAGCCACGCCTTTTCACGCCCGGGCAACAGGGCGGTTTTGCCCTCCGCCAGCTTGAGGAACACGCTCTGGCACACATCCTCCGCGTCGGCGCGCGCCCCCAGGTAGCTGTACGCCAGCCGGAACACGTCGTCGCCGTATCGGCGGAAGAGGTCTGTTAGCTGTTCGGCGTCCATCGCGGTCACCCCTTTTTTGCCGCTGTGTTTTGTGATCACGCCTATATAACGAATTGGGGAGGGCGATTATCACACGTCCTGAAAAATTTTCAGGAAAAAAGCGGTCAGCCGGCTCTACCACCGGCTGACCGCTTTACTATGATGATTGTTCCAGCGCCTGCTCCCGGTTGGCGAAGTACCGATCCCGGTCAATGGTGTGGGTGCGCAGATAGTCCGCCCAGCGGCCATAGGCGCCGATGGCGAAGTGGCACCCGTCGGAGGCCAGCTCCGCCGGGAGCTGTCCGTCCTCGCCGGTATATATCTCGGCGGTGTTGAGCAGCACCACCTTTTTCTCCGCTGCCGCACGGGTAATGGCCTCATTAAAGGCGTTGAGATTGGCGTTGTTGATGCACGCCGCCAGCTGGTTTTTCCGGCACATGGCGTCGTTCAGCGGGGGCATGAGCTGGAGATAGATCACGGCCTCCGGCTGGAGCTCGATCAGCTTGTCCAGCAGTTCCTTCAGACCCGACTCATAGCTGCCGGCGGAATAGCCCAGCTCGTTCACCCCCAGCATGATGTACACGTTATCGTACTGCTTATGGGCCAGGGTCTCCACCAGGTTGCACTTCTCACCGTCCACCTCAAAGGGGCGGTACTCCTCGCTGTCCGCCTTGAACACGGTCATGCCCCGGGCCCAGTAGAAGTCCCCGTGCCCCTTCATGCCGCTGAACAGCTGGAAGCCCTCGGTGCGGGAGTCGCCCAGGAACACGGAGTTGTCGAAAAAGCTGTCGTCCTCCACCGCTTCGCTCTCTTCCAGCGGCGAGCCGAACTCATAGGGCTCCACCGGCTCCGGCGTGGGGGTGGGCACGGGTGTGGGTTCCGGCGTCGGTGTGGGGGTGGGCTCGGGCGCAGACGTGGGTTCCGCCGACGGGGCCTCCGGGGTGGGGGTGGGCTGATAATGGCCCGAGGTATTGCCGCAGCCCGCCAGCAGGGCCAGCGCCAGGGCACAGAGGATCAACAGCGTTTTACGGTGCATTTCGACAGGAACTCCTTCTTTTCGACTTCCGAATGACGGCAATTGTTATGTTAACACCACCGCCGGGAAGCGTCAAGGGAAAAAGAGTTACGAAGTGGAACCAAATTGTAACAGAGAGGAGGGCTCACCGCCTTGCCCGCCGCAGCAGCCCCAGCGCCGACGACACCAGCAGCAGCCCCAGCGCCAGACAGCCGGCGATGCCTACGGTGCGGAAAAAGGTCTCCAGAAACAGATCCGTATCCCCCCGCAGGCCGTAGTCCATGGCCTGGTAGATGGTCAGCCCGGGCACCAGCGGGAACATGGCAATGAGCAGGTAGGACGTGGCCGGACACCGCCGCCGCCGGGCCATCCACTCCGACCAGGCGGACACCGCCATGGCGGCGATCAGGCTGGCGGCGAAAATGTTTGCACCCAGGCCCGTCGCCAGCAGATACACCGCCCAGCCCAGCATACCCCCCAGACAGCAAAGCAGCGCGCCCACGCCCTGGGCGTTGAAGGCGGGGCAGAAGCCCAGGCAGGCCACGAACGCGAACACACAGTACAGCGCCGGGCCGTACTCCACCGCCGCCCCGGCGGGGGCGGGCGCGGCGTCCCGGAACATCGCCATGGCGATGCCGGCCCCCAGGGCGATGGCCCCTGCGGACAGCACCGCCCGGGCAAAGGTGGCAAGGCCCGCCACCATGTCCCCGGTGAGCAGGTCGCTCATGAAGTTGGTGAACACCAGCCCCGGCACCAGCACCATGATGGCCCCGGCGATGGTGATCTCCAGGCTGATGGGCGCGCCCAGCGCCCCCATGCCGTAGGCCGCCCCGCCCAGCACGAAGGCCGACGCCAGCGTGGTGAGGAAGCCGTTGGCCCCGACCCGGCCCAGGGCCGTCAGGCACACGCCGCTGGCCAGCCCCGCCAGCCCCGCCGCCACGGCCTCGGCCACTCCGCCGGAGAAAAACAGTGCGAAAAAAAACGCCCCCACAAAGTACCCCGCCACACACTGCCAGGCCGGATACCGCCGCAGCCCCGCCTCCGTCTCCCGGCACAGGGCCAGGATCTCGCCCGGATCCGCCGGCGGGGCGGCGCACAGCCGGCGGGACAGGTCGTTGAAGCGCTCGATGCCCTCGATGTCGGAGGCGATGGCCGGGACGCGGCGCATCACCGTCCTGATCCGTCCGTCGGGGCAGGGGGCGCTCACCCAGACGCAGTTGGGGATGGCGAATATATCGCCCTCCAGGCCGTAGGCCGCCAGGATGCGGCGGGCGGTGTCCTCCGCGCGCTGGATCTCCGCGCCGTGGCGCAGGAGCTGGCGGGCTACCTCACAGCAGCCGGACAAAAGCAGATCGTAGTCCATGGACGCACCTCCAAATGGGAATCCCCTTGACAAACCCGCACCGTGCCGGGTGGCGGTTTTCACTTGACAAATCCAGCGAAGTGTGTATAATGAACATATAAGGGGTGCCGTTACAGACGGTCAGCAGCCCCTAAACATTGGTCAAACTGTTACGTTGACCGCTCGGGGGCTAGCCGGGCGGTCAACACGCTTTCTGGGCCGTGAGGATCATCAAAAAGAACACAATGATGAACCACACAACAATACGCAGGATTTTCATCCCACGTCCGTCTCCCATCCGCATCACCCCCCTTCACGCTGAGGTGAGGAAGGCTGCTGACCGCCTGAATATGTAACGGCACCTTATCTATCATACCACATTATAATAAGAAAAGCAAGCGCTGGGAGGGGCTGGGAGCCCTTCCATTTTATTTTGTAAAAAATTTGGGTTAACCCTTGCAAAATTTTGCCGATAGAGTATAATAGTAGCTGTATAACTGTGGCGTCGGAGGCGACAGCCAATCATTCCGATGGAAGGAGGGCCGTATGCCCGGCCACGCCCCGTATCGGGGAACTGAAATCAAGCCGGTATTTTCCCGGCGCGGCTCAAACACCCCCAGCTTACTTAAACCAGAACAGGAGGAAGAGAAAACATGAAGAAACGACTTTTGTCAG
>CAZCFU010000208.1:0-3197 GCA_964498005.1 uncultured Oscillospiraceae bacterium
CCTTGATTTTCGGGCGGCCACTTTGCGCCCAAGATCCCGGTGAGATATTTAAAAGAACGGTGATCGTGATGAAAAAACGCGGACTGCTGTCCCTGCTCCTGGTTCTGGTCATGCTGGCGGGCTGCGCCCCGGCGGCGGAGACCCCGGCCCCCGACCCCATTCCCACGGCGTCCGCGGCTGTTCCAACCCCTGCCCCTGCGCCCACCCCGGAACCCACGCCCACCCCCGAGCCGGTGGACTTTTACGAGTTCCTGGACGGGGTGAACGCCGCCCGGGAGGCGATGTACACGGGGGAAGAACCCATCGACCTCTCCGCCTATACCCCTGATTTCCATGAGCAGAACCACACCTTCACCGAGGCGGAGATGAAAGTCCTCACCACCAGACATGACCCGGAGGAAAACCTGACCCGGGAGGATCTCATTGCCGACGCGGAGACCTTCTTCACCCTCCTTCGGACCACTTACGGGGCCTACTACTACTTCGGCGGGGACGAGACCTTCCTTCCCCTGCTGGACGCGGTGAAGGAGGATCTGGCGAAGCTGGAGGATTTTTCCGCAGAGGGCCTTGAAGACGTTCTGTTTCAGTATGTCGCCCCGGTGCTGGTGGACGGGCATTTTGAGCTGGGGTACCACCCCCCTCGATCCATCCATTCTCAGTATATGTACTATGTACCCGGCCTCTATCTGGACAGCATTGAGGGCGTGGAAAACCCCGACTACATCAAGCCCACCATCGGCCCGGACGGCCGCATCTGCTGGTGGTACGCCGCCCTCAGCCACGACGGCAGCGACCTTCCGGACACCCTGGACGGCAACCGGCTCCCCTGGCAGCAGGCAACCCGGATCAGCACGAACCCCTCGACCCGTATTTTTACGACGTACGAATGGAAGGGCGTCCCCATCCTGACCTCCCGGAGCATGAACCCCTACGACAATTATCATCATGAGGTCCAGGTGTGGGTCGACGCGCTTGAGGAGCTGGCCTCCTGCGGCGGGGATTACAAGGACAGCCCCCTCCTCATCTTCGATGTGCGGGTCAATGGCGGCGGCAGCGATGGCTATATCAGGGACTGGTTCCGGGATTGGACCGGGGAGGACGATCAGGACCGGCGCACCAGCGCTTACCGTATCAGCCAGCTCTCCTGCCGCCTGCTCAACTACCCGGCTGAACAAATGGGCACATACGGCACCTATTCGCAGGCCGGAGGGTGGGTGGAGCGTTCCGGCCCCGTCTTTGTCCTCCAGGATAAAGGAACAGCTTCCGCGGGAGAGTCCGCGGTGGCCCTTTTTCGCACGGCGGCGGACACCCTGCTGGTGGGCGGGCCCACCGGGGGGCTGTACCTCACACCCAACAACCGGAGCTTCTGTCTCCCCAATACCGGCATGGACTGCTATTTCGGCATCGGCGTGATGCTGTGCGATACAGCTGAGAACATAGACTGCGTGGGCTTCCTTCCAGACCTCTGGGTAGCGCCCAATCAAGCTTTGACCCTGGTGGAAAAGCTGATTGAATATTACGGCCTGAACACGGAACAGTAAAGCAAAAGCCCCCCGCCGCCGGCGAGGGGCTTTCCTTAATTCTTGAGGCTGTGCATGGGCGCGGGGATCCGCCCGCCCCTTGCCACAAAGTCCTCGGCGCTGCCGGTGTGGCAGGGCATCACTGGCGCGGAGCCCAGCAGGCCGCCGAACTCCACCACGTCCCCCACCCGCTTGCTGGGGGCGGGGATGACGCGCACGGCGGTGGTCTTTTGGTTCACCATGCCGATGGCCGCCTCGTCGGCGATGATGGCGGACAGGGTGGCGGCAGAGGTGTCGCCGGGGACGGCGATCATGTCCAGGCCCACCGAGCACACGCAGGTCATGGCCTCCAGCTTGTCCAGGGTGAGGGCCCCCGCCTGGGCGGCGGCGATCATACCCTCGTCCTCACTCACCGGGATGAAGGCCCCGGACAGCCCGCCCACCGATGAGCTGGCCATGACGCCGCCCTTTTTCACCGCGTCGTTGAGGAGCGCCAGGGCGGCGGTGGTGCCGTGGGTGCCGCACACCTCCAGCCCCATCTCCTCCAGGATCCGGGCCACGGAATCCCCAATCGCGGGGGTGGGGGCCAGGGACAGATCCACAATACCGAAGGGCACGCCCAGCCGGGCGCTGGCCTCCCGGGCCACAAGCTGGCCCATGCGGGTCACCTGGAACGCGGTCTTTTTGATGGTCTCGGCCACCACGTCGAAGGGCTGGCCCTTCACGCTTTGCAGGGCGTGATGCACCACGCCGGGGCCGGACACGCCCACGTTGATGACCCGCTCGGCCTCGCCCACGCCGTGGAACGCCCCCGCCATAAAGGGGTTGTCCTCCACCGCGTTGCAGAACACCACCAGCTTGGCGCAGCCGAAGCCGCCCTGATCGGCGGTGCGCTCCGCCAGCGCCTTGATGGTCTTGCCCATCAGGGCCACCGCGTCCATGTTGATGCCCGCCTTGGTGGAGCCCACGTTGACGGAGGAACACACCACGTCGGTGACAGCCAGCGCCTCGGGGATGGCGGCGATGAGCTTCTTGTCCCCCTCGGTCATCCCCTTCTGCACCAGGGCGGAGAAGCCGCCGATGAAGTTGACCCCCACAGTTTTCGCGGCCCTGTCCATGGCGGCGGCAAAAGGGACGTAATCCGCCGTGCGGGACGCCCCGGCCACCAGGGCCATGGGGGTGACGGAGATGCGCTTGTTCACGATGGGGATGCCGAATTCCGTCTCGATCTCCTCGCCGGTGCGCACCAGCTTCTCGGCGGAGGTGGTGATCTTGTCGTAGATCTTCCGGCAGGCGGCGGCGGGGTCGGGATCGCAGCAGTCCAGCAGATTGACCCCCATGGTGATGGTGCGCACGTCCAGGTGCTGGTGGTCGATCATCTGGATGGTCTGTAAAATGTCGTTGGTGTTGATCATGGCTCAGCCCTCAGATACGGTGCATCGCGTTGAAGATGTCCTCACGCTGGATGCGGATGTCCAGGTTCCGCTCCTTGCCGGCCTCGGCCAGATCCTCCCGCAGGCGGGCGAAGGGCACCGTGGCGTTGGCGGCGTCCACCAGCATGATCATGGTGAAATACTCCTGGAGGACGGTCTGGCTGATGTCCAGCACGTTGACGTTTTTCTCGCTGAGCAGGGCGCACACGGCGGCGATGATGCCCACCTGGTCCTTGCCGATGAC
>CAZCFU010000209.1:0-3172 GCA_964498005.1 uncultured Oscillospiraceae bacterium
GTGGCGATGGCGGTGTAGCGGTCCGCCATGGCATAGCCGTCCACGCTGGCGGTGTTGTCGGTCTGCCAGTTGATGGTGGCCAGCTCCAGGGTGCGCCCATTGTCGGTGATCTCCTTGGGGATGTAGGACGTATCCTGTCCCGCCAGGTTGGGGTAGGTGCGGGTGGCGGACACCTGCCGGGTGGAGCTGCCGTAGCCGGACACTTCCACGTTCACCGTGTCCAGCTTCAGCGACAGCACCCCGGTGAGGCCGTCGTCGGTGGTGAACTCCCGCTGGGCGGGGAGCAGGGCCAGCACAGACTCCATGTCCTTGGACTTGCTGGGCAGGGTGACGGTCTCGGTGTGGAACCGCTCCTCGTGCTCAGGCGCTTCCTGCTTGAGCAGATCGGTGAGGGTGTAGTGGAAACCCTCCTGCTCAAAGTCGGAGCGGGGGATACCAGCGGGGTCCTCGTCGGGACCCAAGTCGTACACCTTGCGGATCTCGGCGCCGTCCTCGCTCCGGGTGACGGATGTGGGATAGCACGCGGAGGGCGGCTGCGCCGCCAGCACAGAGGGGGCCAGCGAGGCGGAGAGCGCCAGCGCCAGCAGGCAGGGGATGAGCTTACGTTTCATGTTGAGTACCTCTTTTCGTTTTATTTTGATCAACGCGTTCTTTTGAGCGCCGGATTAACAGATGGAATTCCCAGGGGGTGACCTGGAGGGAATGATAATTCCCCCGTTTGTCCATACCGAACGCACTGATATGGACCACCAGGGGATGCAGGAATGCGCTGATACTGTCATATCTTCGCCTGAACTCGGCGGGAGACAGCCTGCCTGCCCCGGCCACATAGATCCACTGGGCGGCAGTGTGAAAGTCGCCGGGGACGTCGGGCCAGAGGTATTTGTTCCGCAGGGCGCGGGGCAGCCTGTCTTTGTCCGGGGCGGGGATGATGCAGTTCTGGAACAGGCAGTAGCGGATGTGCAGCCGGGAAGCCAGCTCCTGCGCCGCCTCCATGAGCCTGGGATCAGACCTCCACAGGGGGAATTCCAGGAACCGCAGCACCATCACGTCCTCGCCATCCTGGTCTTTGGGGAAAAGGGGCAGACACTGGACAAGGTCGACTGCTTCTGCTCCCAGATGGACGCCCAGTGCTTTCCGGCTGGCGGTGGGCAGGGCCTTGTACGTCTGTATGGCGTCGTGCAGGCAGTGGAAGTGGGCAATATTCAGTCTGCATTGCAGCAGATCGTCCACCACATAGAATTGGAGCATCGCGCCGTCACCCCATTTCCATGCTGCTCTGGGCGGGGCCGTCCGCCTGCTCCTGGGCGGGGCCGCGCAGTTCGGACAGACGATCCATGGCCCAGTCCGGCAGGTACTGCTCGTCCAGCACACCGACGAAGTCTGTCCGCTCCCAGCGGGTTTTCTCCCCATCGCCCAGGCAGGTGGCGTATACCGCCCGCCCTCTGGCGGTGGGGGAGCAGCCGAACCCAGTTTCGCCGTACCACAGCTGGTTCTGGGGGAACCAGCACTCCTCCTTCAGAACAGACGGCCGGAGGATTAGCACCTTGCCCGTGTAGTCCAGCTCTGCCGAGCAGTGCTTGGCCCCGAACAGCCCCAGCTTCTGATACTCGGCATAGGTTTGCTGGACGAACAGCGCCAGCATAGAGCTGTCCGCCTTGATTTTGAAGGCCCCATTGGTCTTGTCGGGCGGGACATAGACCGCTTGCGCCCAGCGGAGGCTGTCCGGGTCAAAGCCCTGGGCGTCGGCGCCGCCCAGGGTGTTGGACAGCACAAACTGCACCCTGTGAAAGCTCCACCAGTCCAGCGCCGCCCGGGCGCAGTCCGGCTCCAGTTGGCCGTCCTGGGTGTGGGAGGCGATGAGGTTCTCAATGTCGCGGGCACACCTGATATTGTCCCGGTGGTTCTCTTTCCATTGGGCCAGCCTGCCCAGGCTTTTGGCCTCCTGCCTGGAAAAAGAATAGAGGTTATCGGTCATGCCAGACCTCCGTCTCGTTCATGATGAGCTCGTCCAGCTTGCCGGGGCACACCCCGGCCATGGCGAACAGCGCCCGCATATTCTCCGGCACATCGGTGATGTCGTGATCGTAGTCCGCAGTGGTCACCAGCCCCTCCCCCACATCCGGGAGAAGCTCCAGTTTGGCGTCCAGCGGGATGCCGAGCTTCCTGCGGGCGGAGTCGGACAGCATTACCTCCGGCCCGGTCACGCTCTCGTAGGGGCAGTGATCCGGGTCGCAGATGGCCCCGAAGGAACAGCCGCCCTCCTCCTTCATCTGCTCCTCACAGGTGCCGCAGGCGGCCTGGACGGCCTCGATGAGATCCGACGACAGCCTGGTCAGCGCGTTGATGGCGTTGACCGCCTGAATGGCGGTCATGCGCTCGGGCACCACCACCAGCGTGTTCTCCCCGACGTCCACGGTAAGCGGGCTGTCGGAGGGGAGGTGGGACAGCTCCACCGCGTCGGCAGAAATGATGAGATCCTTCGTTTTCTTCATGATGTTTTCCTCCTATTTTTTGATGGGCTCATGGATGAGCCGGTATTTGCCCTCGCCGCTGTCCCCGCCCTCTGAGGGCTGAAACAGGTTGAACTGCCAGCCCCGGTCGGAGCCGAGGACGCGGGGGTCGTAGTTGGTCATGACCACCTCCTCGTATTCGCTCCCAGCGGTCTGGGACATACTGTTGGGCCGTGTGGTGTAAAAGATGTAAAAATCCTGGTACAGTTCGCAGATGAAGGGGCAGTAGTTGTAGGACACCATGACCAGCCCTTCGCATTTGGCCAGCGCGTCGTGGAGCCGGATGTGATCCTCCTTTGGGAACGCCACCTCGTAGCACTCAGCGTCGAAGTAGGGTGGGTCGCAGTAGAAAAAAGTGTTCTTCCGGTCATACTGGGTGATGAGCTCCTCGAAATCCTTGTTCTCGATCACCACGTCCTTCAGCCGCCGTGCGCACTCCCAGATGAGGTGGAAGAAGCGCCGGATGTCGCAGGGACGTCCGGCATAGGCTTTGGCGTTGCTGCTGAAGCTGTACCTTATCAGCTTGTAGTAGTCCGCCGCCCGCCGCAGGTCACCGCGGGGCGCACGCTCCAGCATCAGCTTTTGGATCATCTCCCTCTGCGGCGGCTCCAGATAGACCTGGGTCAGCTCCAGCTCCTCGTTGAGGTAGTCGTCGGTGA
>CAZCFU010000210.1:0-3162 GCA_964498005.1 uncultured Oscillospiraceae bacterium
GAACAGCACCAGGCCGATGTAGGTGTAGACCAGGCCCACGGCGATCTTTTTCAGCTTCCGGGCGGACAGCTTCAGCGCCACCGCCTGGAACGCCCCGAACAGGAGCACGATGGGCAGGAGGGAAACCGCGATTTCTTTGATATAGGTGGGCAGACCGGAGCGGAACAGCGCCCACAGCTCCACCGAGTTGGTGATCTCCGGCAGGACAGGGGCGGTGTACGCGGCGTCCTCCGGGTGGAAGATCATGCCCAGGATCAGCACCGCCAGAATGGGGCCGATGGAGCACAGGGCCACCAGGCCGAAGCTGTCGTCCGCCGCGTGGCGGTCGTTACGGATGGCGGAGATGCCCACGCCCAGGGCCATGATGAAGGGGACGGTCATGGGCCCGGTGGTGACGCCGCCGGAGTCGAAGGCCACGGCCAGAAAGTCCCGGGGGACGAACAGGGCCAGGACGAACACCACAATATAGAAAAACACCAGCATGGGGGGCAGGGGGATGGCGAACAGCATACGCAGCAGGGCCAGCACCAGGAAGATGCCCACCCCCGCCGCCACCGCCAGGATCAGCGTCATGTTGGGCACGGCGGGCACCTGCCCCGCCAGCACCTGGAGGTCGGGCTCCGAAATGGTGATGAGGAAGCCCAGCAAAAAGCCCATGGCGATGATGACCGGCAGGCTGCGGCTGCGGGTGACGGCGGTGCCCACCCGTTCCCCCATGGGGGTCATGCTGGATTCGGCGCCCAGGGTGAAGAACATCATGCCCACCACGATCATCACCGCGCCCAGCAGGAAGCACAGCAGGATGCTGGGGGAGATGGGGGCCACGCTGAAGCACAGCACCACCACGATGCCCACGATGGGCAGCACCGCCTTCAGCGCCTCCGACAGCTTCGCCTTTAATTTTGGGAGGGAACCGCGCAACCGCTCCACCGTCCTTTCCATGGCACAAACTCCACCATTTTATCAATATGTAGCAGTATATCAAAAAATGAGGGATTTGCCAACACCCGGGCGGAAATTTTTGTTGGCGGTCACAGCCGTCGGGCGGAGAAAAAAGCGGTTTGTGGTTGTTTTCAGCGATGGAATGTGGTATCATAAACGCGCTTGAAAAAATCGCGAAGCCGCGGTTTTTGAAGCGGAGGCCGCCAAGCGCGGTTTGTTTCGATGAAATTCTGTCTACAGGCCGGGCCTGCCCGGCGGAGCGGAGGCGCGATGGAACAAAACAGAACGGCCTTTGGCCGTATGCCGGACGGCACCCAGGTGGACAAGCTCACCCTGCGGGACGGGGCGTTCTCCTGTGAGATCATCACCTACGGCGGCGCGGTGCGCTCCCTGGTGGTGCCTGACCGGAACGGGGACCCGGTGGACGTAGTTCTGGGGTTTGACACCCTGGAGGACTACATGGCCCAGGACAAGTATATGGGCGCCCTGGTGGGGCGGTACGCCAACCGCGTCGGCGGGGCCAGGTTCACCCTGAACGGCGTGGAGTACAAGCTGGCGGCCAACGACGGGAAAAACTCCCTCCACGGGGGCAATGTGGGCTTTGACAAGCAGGTGTGGACGGTGGAGGGGCTGACAGGCAATTCCGCCACCCTCTCCCTCACAAGCCCCGATATGCAGGAGGGCTACCCCGGTACGCTGAAGGTGGAGGTGACCTACACCCTGGCGGACGGGGCGCTCCGCATCGACTACCGGGCCGAGAGCGACAAGGATACCGTCTGCAACCTGACCAACCACAGCTACTTCAACCTGTCCGGCCATGACAGCGGCAGCGTGGAGGGCCAGTATATCTGGCTGAACGCCTCTCGGTACACCCCCGCCGCCCCCGGTTCCATCCCCACCGGGGAGATTGCCCCGGTGGAGGGCACGCCCATGGATCTGCGCCGCGCCCGGCCCATCGGAGAACACATCGACGACCCCTTCGACCAGCTGGCCATGGCGGGAGGCTACGACCACAACTGGGTCATCGACGGCTGGGACGGGCTGTTCCGGCTTGCCGCTAACGCGAGGTCCCCGGACACCGGAATCGCCATGGAGGTGTCCACCACCCTGCCCGGGGTGCAGTTCTACGCCGGCAACTACCTGGACGGCTGCCCCGCCGGCAAGGGGGGCGCCCCCTACGGCAAGCGCCACGGCTTTTGCCTGGAGACCCAGTTCTTCCCCGACAGCCCCAACAAGCCGGGGTTCCCCTCCTGCGTGCTCAAGGCCGGGGAGGAGTACCGCAGTACGACGGTGTTCCGCTTCTTTGCCCTGGACATCGCCGAACAGCCGTAAGCCCCGCTTTGATCGATGAATCCCCGCAAACCGCCCGCGCTCCACCGCGGTCTGCTGAAAGAAAGAAGGAATACCATGACTGCCAGTGAAAAAAAGGCGTTGGAAATCACCGCCTGCAAGGTGCGCGTCGGCATCATCGAAAGCACCCACGCCGCCAAGGCGGGCCACCCCGGCGGGAGCCTGTCCTCCGCCGAGCTGTTTACCTACCTCTATTCCAAGGAGCTGAATGTGGATCCCAAGGATCCCCAGAAGTGGGATCGGGATCGGTTCGTGCTGTCCAAGGGCCACTGCGCGCCGGGGCTGTACGCCGCGCTGGCGCTGAAGGGGTTCTTCCCCTGGGAGGATCTCAAGACCCTGCGCCACATCGACAGCTACCTCCAGGGCCACCCGGACATGAAGGCAATCCCCGGGGTGGATATGTCCACCGGCTCCCTGGGACAGGGCGTCTCCGCCGCCTGCGGCATGGCGCTGGCCGCCAAGAAGCAGGGCAATCCCTGCCGCATCTACACCCTGCTGGGGGACGGCGAGATCCAGGAGGGCCAGGTGTGGGAGGCCTTGATGTTTGCCCACCACTATAAGCTGGACAACCTGTGCGTCATCATCGACAACAACGGCCTGCAGATCGACGGGCCGGTGGAGCAGGTCATGAGCCCCTACCCCATTTTGGACAAGCTCCGCGCCTTTGGCCTGGAGGCCATGGAGGTGGACGGCCACGACTTCGACGCGCTGGAAAACGCCTTCGACCAGGCCCGCACCGTGATGGGCCGTCCCTTCGCCATCGTGATGAAAACCACCAAGGGCAAGGGAGTCAGCTATATGGAGAACCAGGCGGGCTGGCACGGCAAGGCCCCCAATGACGAGCAGTGCGAGATCGCGCTCGGCGAGCTG
>CAZCFU010000211.1:0-3161 GCA_964498005.1 uncultured Oscillospiraceae bacterium
TTTTCCGCCTATATGCCTGTACGCTGTGTCATGCATCACCTGGGCCATATCGGCCGGCACCTTCATGACCATTTTGAGCTGCTGTTTGTTCTGAGCGGCAGCTGCACCGTTTTGGTGGGCGGGCACCCGGTCTCGCTTCGGGCAGAGGACATCCTCACCATTGACGGGCACATCCCCCATGAATTAAGGGGCGTGGACTGCAGCGTGATCTCAGTGCAGTTTGAGCAGTCCCTCTTCGAGAAAACGCTGCCGGAGCCCAAGCACCCCCGCTTTGACTGCAACAGCGCCGAACAGGGGAACAACGCCGCCTTCGACCACCTGCGCCGCCTGATTGCCCGGCTGGTCAAAAACAACGTGGAGCAGCAGGAGGGCTACCCCCTTCGGAACTGGTCGCTGGTCTACGAGCTGATGGACGAGCTTTACAACAACTTCCGGGTGGATTCCTCTCCACAGCAGGACGCCAAAGCCCACCGCTATGCCGCGCGGATCGCTGACATCACCTCCATCATCAACGCCAACTATACCCGGAGCTTTACCCTTACCGAGCTGGCGGGCCGGGTCCATCTGTCCGTTCCGTACCTGTCAAAATTTTTCGAGCAGCAGTTTGGCATGACATTTCTGGCCTGTCTGACCAAGGTACGGCTCAACCACGCCGTGGAGGAGCTTCTGTACACCGGGAATACCATCGAGGCCATCTCGGAGCGCAGCGGCTTTCCCAATTCCCACGCCTTTGTCCAGGCATTCCGAAAGGAATACGGATGCCTGCCCAGCGTCTACCGCCGGGACTTCCAGCGCAAGGAGCAGCCCCAGGCGGCGGTAGAACAGCATGACTATATGGCCAGCCTGAAAAAGTATTTAGACGTCCCCGAAAGCACCGCTCCCACAGGTCAGGCCGTGGTCTGCGCCGGGACGTGCAGCGCCGCCGAAACGGTCAGGGAGCTGCGCCACTCCTGGCGGTTCCTGCTGAACGTGGGCCGCGCCTCCGATTTGCTGTACTCCGATGTACAGGAGATGGTGCGGCAGGCCCAGCGGGAGGTCGGCTTTTCCTATGTGAAGCTCAGCGGCGTTTTGTCCGATGAGCTCCATCTGTGCACCCGAAACGCGGCGGGAGACCTGACGTACAGCTTCGCTTATCTGGATAAGGTCCTGGATTTCCTGCTGGGTGTGGGGCTGCGTCCGCTGGTGCAGCTCTCGTTCATGCCCGCCGCCCTGGCCAAAAATCCCGGCAAGCACCTGTTCGGCCACTTGGTCAGCGAGCCCCGGGACATGGACGAGTGGATCGCCCTGGTGGAAGCAGTGGTGCGGCATATGCTGGAGCGCTATGGGGAGACGGAAGTACGCCGGTGGCTGTTCTGTGTCTGGACACAGCCGGAGACGCCGAAATATATGTATGGCTTTTCCAGCGACGACGCCTTCTATCAGTTCTACCGGCACACCTACTTGGCGGTGAAGGGCTGTGACAGCGGCCTGACGTTTGGCCCATCGGCCTCCTATTATGTCGTCAGGCCGGACTATACCAACTGGTATCTTCCCTTTTTGGCCTGGAGCGCCAAAAACGGCTGTGAGCCGGATTTCCTGAACTTTACCTATTATGATACGATTTTGATGGATACGATCCAGGAGGGACAGAACGGCAAGGAGACGTTCGGCTTTGTGGGCTCCATGAGGCTCAACCCGGAGCCAGACGGGTTTCAGCGCTTTGTGGATCAGGCGCTGAGGGAGGTCCGCCGCCTGGGCTGGAAAAAGCCGGTGTATGTGACGGAGTGGAACTCCACCCCCAGCCAGCAGGATCTGCTGAACGACACCTGTTTCAAATCCTGTTATATCGCCAAGTGTATTTTGGAGAGCTATGACAGGCTGGACAGCTTCGGCTACTGGTCGCTCACCGACTGGATGGGGGAGGCGCCCCTGCCGGAGAACCTCTTTTTCGGAGGTCTGGGCCTGTTCACCGTAGGCGGTATCCCAAAGTCGGCTTACCACGTGTTTCGGATGCTCCGCCGCTTGGGGGATAAGCTGCTGGGACAGGGCCCCGGCTGGTTTGTCACCGCCGGAGACGGCGGATATCAGGTCATGCTCTATAACTACCGCCATTTTTCCCGTCTCTACGCCATGGGAGAGCGGTTCGACATGACGTTTACCGAGCGGTATACCCCGTTTTCCCCGGAGCAGGCCATGGACGCCCACCTGCGGATCGAGGATGTGGAGGACGGGGAGTATCTGGTGCGGGAAACCATTTTGAGCCGCCGGCACGGCAGCGCCTTTGACATTTGGAGTTCCATGGGCGGTTTAGAGCCAGAGAGCCGGGAAGAGCTGGACTATATCAAGGCCAGGGCCGCTCCGGCTATGCGGAAATTTACGGTGGAGGCCCGCCATCACGCTTTGGAGCTGGACGCATGGCTGGATATGCTGGAGGTCCGGCTGCTGCTGATCCATAAGCGGTGAGCGCTTTTTCTGCGGCCCGGCAGGATCTCCTTCCACCGTGCAAACCCAGCCGCTTCCCACATAGTATGATTGCTCTTGAAAGCGATGTAAAAAGGGCTGGAGGAATTCGTCATGCTGGATGAGAACATTCTGCAAGAACTGCGTACCATTACCGAGGAGGAGCAGGCCATCTTGGATGGGCAGGCCACCATCGACCGCAGCCTGTATATGCAGGGCCAGCCCAATGTGGTCAACAGCAAAAAGCTGCTCTCCGGCGGCAAGTTGATTACCCTCCGCCCCAACACCAGGTTTATCCATTTCCCAAAGCACACCCACGATTATGTGGAGGTGGTATACGGCTGTTCCGGGACGGTGGAGCACATTGTCAACGGAAAGGCCATACACCTGAAGCAGGGGGAGCTTTTGTTCCTCGGACAGACAGCCACCCATGAGGTGTGTCGGGCCGGACATGAGGATATCGCGGTCAACTTCATCGTCCTGCCGGAATTTTTCAGCGATACGCTGTCCGCGATCAATGACGAGGCGACCCTCCTGCGGCAGTTTTTAATTGACTGTCTGTTCGGGCAGAATATTGGCCCGGGTTATCTTCATTTTCAGGTAGCGGATGATCTGCCGATCCAGAACTTGGCCGAAAATCTGCTGTATACCCTGCTCCGGGATACGCCCAACCGCCGCAAGGTCAGCCAGATGACCATGACCCTGCTGTTTCTCCAGCTGCT
>CAZCFU010000212.1:0-3160 GCA_964498005.1 uncultured Oscillospiraceae bacterium
CCATCTCCCTGGGCTACATCGGGCTGTATGAGGTCACCAAGCTGGTGAAGGGCTGCTCCCAGACCGAGCCCGAGGGTGAGGACTTCGCCCTGCGGCTGATGAACCACCTGCGGGCCACCACCGACCGGTGGAAGCAGGAGACCAACATCGGCTTCGCGCTGTACGGCACCCCGGCGGAGAGCCTGTGCTACCGCTTCGCCCGCATCGACAAGGAGCGCTTCGGGACAATACCCGATGTAACCGACAAGGGTTATTACACGAACAGTTATCACGTGGACGTACGGGAGGACATTGACGCCTTCGCCAAGTTCTCCTTCGAGAGCCAGTTCCAGAAGATCTCCTCCGGCGGCTGCATCTCCTACGTGGAGATCCCCAACATGCGCCACAACCTGGAGGCTCTCAAGGACGTGGTGCGCTTCATCTACGACAACATCCAGTACGCCGAGTTCAACACCAAGAGCGACTACTGCCAGGTGTGCGGCTACGACGGCGAGATCATCGTCAACGACGACAACGAGTGGGAGTGCCCCTGCTGCCACAACAAGGATCACGCCAAGATGAACGTCACCCGGCGCACCTGCGGCTATCTGGGCGAGAACTTCTGGAACGAGGGCAAGACCAAGGAGATCGCGTCCCGGGTGCTCCATCTATAAAGCAAATCACAAAGAGGGGCGGTCGTTCCGGCCGCCCCTTTCTTTCACCATAAAGGAGACTTTTATGAATTTTGCGACCATTAAATGGGCCGACGTGGCCAACGGCCCCGGCGTGCGGGTATCCCTGTTCGTGTCCGGCTGCACCCACCACTGCCCCGGCTGCTTCAACGAGGAGGCCCAGGACTTCAACTACGGCCAGCCCTTCACCCAGGCGGAGGAGGACAAGATCGTCCAGGCCCTCTCCCCCGCCCACATCAAGGGCCTGTCCCTGCTGGGGGGCGAACCCTTCGAGCCGGACAATCAGCGGGCCCTGCTCCCCCTGCTGCGGCGGGTCAAAGAAGCCTGTCCCGCCAAGGAAATCTGGTGCTATTCCGGCTACACCCTGGACAGGGAGCTGTGGAAGGACAGCCGCGCCCGGTGCGAATGCACCGATGAGATGCTGTCCCTCATCGACATTCTGGTGGACGGGCCCTTCATCGAAGCGAAGAAGGATCTGAATCTGCGTTTTCGGGGCTCCTCCAACCAGCGGATCTTGAACGTCCCCGCCAGCCTAGAGGCCCATGCCCCCGTCCTCTGGGACGGCGACATGACCATCCAGCCGATTACAGAGTAAGGAGGCCAGACCATGACCGCTCCCGTTTCCGTCAAGCTCCTTGACCCCCGGGCCAAGCTGCCCGCCTATGGCTCTGCGGACGCCGCCGGAGCTGACCTGTACGCCCTCACAGACGGCCCGGTGACCATCGCCCCCGGGGAGACGGCGCTGATCCGCACCGGCATCGCCGTGGCCATCCCCCAGGGGTACGTGGGGCTGGTATACGCCCGCTCCGGGATGGCCTGCAAGCGCGGGCTGGCCCCCGCCAACAAGGTGGGCGTCATCGACGCCGACTACCGGGGGGAGATCATGACCTTCCTCCACAACCACAGCAGCGTCCCCCAGGTGGTGGAGGACGGCGACCGCATTGCCCAACTGGTCATCACTCCCTACCTCACCGCCCAGTTCCAGGGCGTGGATGAGCTGGACGACACCCAGCGGGGCGCGGGGGGCTTCGGCTCCACCGGAACCAAATAAAAAGCGGCCCCGGCGCATAGCGCCGGGGCCGTCTTTTTGATTTACTCCTCGTCCTTGGGCTCCTCACAGCAGGGCTCGTCCGCCGTGGGCTCCTCGCGGCAGGCCGGCTCCTCAGCAGGAACCTCCTCCACCACCTCGGCGGGAACCTCCTCCACCTCGTCGTCGGTCAGGTGGCCGGCGGCCTTGATGTCCGCGATGCGCTCGTTGTTGTAGGAGATGCGGGCCAGGGAATCGCTGATGCGCTGGCAGGCGTCAGCGTAAGCCGCCTCGGGGGCGGAGCCCCGCTCGGCGTAGTACAGCTTGCCCAGCTCGGAATAGGCCTTGCGGATGGCCTCCTGCTCGGTGGAATTGCTCACCTTCAGCTTGCCGATCTCGGTGAGCTCCTTGGCCTTGGCCGCGCCGGTGTCCGCCAGCTCGCGGGCCTTAGCCACGCCGGTCCCGGTGATCTCCTTCGCCTTGGTCACGCCGGACTGGGCGAGAACCACAGCTTTGTCCTTCAGGCTCTCAAAATCAATGCTCATGGGAATTACCTCCTGATGAAATTGTGTGGGCCGCCGCCCAGCGGCGCGGTTTTCGCCGCCTCATATGGAGGGCCGTTTCAGCCTCTCCGATCCACTGACCCTATTTTATGACGGTTCGGGAAAAAATGCAAGGGAATTGGGCCATAATTTAGAAAGGTTTAATACTTTGTCAAAATCCCGGCCATGTTCGGCAGACCGTCTCAGTCCTTTCCCTCGTCCTCCCCGTCCAGCACCTCCCGGATGAGGAACCGGGGCCGCTCCTTGCTCTCCAGATACAGCTTGCCCAGATACTCACCGATGACCCCCAGGGACAGCAGGATCAGCCCACCGATGAGCCACACCGAGCAGGCCAGGCTGGCCCAGCCGGTGACGGTGTTCCCCGTGGCCCAGCGTACGATGTTGTACACGATCATCACCAGGGAGGCCAGGAACACCAGGAAGCCCAGCGCGGTGATCATCCGCAGGGGCTTCACCGACAGGGACGTGACCCCCTCCAGCGCGAAGGCCATCATCTTTTTCAGCGGATATTTGCTCTCCCCCGCAAAGCGCTTCCCCCGCTCGTACTCCACCGTGTCGGTGGGGTAGCCGATCATCGGCACGATGCCCCGGAGGAACAGGTTGACCTCTTTGAACTGGCTGAGCCCCTCCAGCGCCCGCTTGGACATAAGCCGGTAGTCCGCGTGGTTGAACACCGTCTCCGCCCCCAGCAGGTTCATCAGGCGGTAGAACGCCTCGGCAGTGGTGCGCTTGAAAAAGGTGTCCGTCTTGCGGGAGGAACGCACGCCGTACACGATGTCCGCCCCGGCCAGGTACTTGTCCACCATGGCGTCCGCCGCGTCCACGTCGTCCTGGAGGTCCGCATCCATGGAGATGACCATATCCGCCCTGTCCTTGGCGGTCATCAGCCCCGCCAGCAG
>CAZCFU010000213.1:0-3148 GCA_964498005.1 uncultured Oscillospiraceae bacterium
GCCGGCCGCTCGCCGCCCCGTTCCCACCATCGGGGGCTCTCTGAAGGTCTGCCGCACCGGTTACTTCTCTCCGTCACTGGTTTGTGCTGTTTGGTTGTTGTCGTTATTATATGCGGGGAAGGGTCGTTTGTCAACCCCTTTTTTCAAGAAATTTTTACCGCATTAAAGCGAGGAAGCAGGGCCGCCGCTTCACGACGGCCCTGCCCGGAATATGTTCACCACTTATTCTCCACCTTTTCGGCAAATCCCATCAGATCCCTGACTTGAAGCTTTGTCCCGTCGTCCAGCACCGCCGTGCCGCTGAACCGGCCGAATACCTGGTGCTGGTCGCTCTTGATGAGCTTCACATCGGTGCAGGATGCCCGGTCAAGGACGGGGACGAAATCCATCTCAAACCGCCCGTCATCGCTGGTGAAGCGCCAGGGGCTCATGTAGTCCTCTTTGCCATCCCGCATAGGGATGCCAAAATCCACCCGGGACAGCTTGTGGGCCTTCCCCTGGTAAAACAGCATATTTTCCGTGGCGGCGGAGGTGTCGCCAAAGCCGTATCCGATGTTGAAGCCGAAATCCGCCCCGTCCACCAGCCCGGAGGCGGAGCCCCAGTACCAGGTGTTGTGATACGTCCACACGCCCCGGCCCCAGTCCAGCACGGCGAAAGCGCTGTCCGGCTCAAAGCGGTACTCCTCCTCGCCGATGCGCACCATACCGGCGGCCCGCATACAGTTGATCTTCTGGTTATAGTAAAAATGGGCCTTTTTCTCGAAGGGGGTGCAGATGACCATGGACTCCTCCGGCTCGTCCGTGAGGGTGAGTTGGACGTCAATGGGCAGGTCATCCTTGAATTTGTCCATATGGGCGGTGAGCTGACGCTTCCCCTCCGCCACCTGGAACAGGATGGCGTGCTTTTTCCCGGAACTTGCGGTGATCCCCGCCGCCGAGGTGGACGGCAGGGCCGTGCGGCCCATGGGGAAAACGGACATAGGGCTTTTCGTGATCTCCCACGGTTCCCCCTCAAAGGACAGGAAGGAGATGGAATCCAGCCCCATGTAGCTGTTGTCGGCAATGGTCAGCGCCACGCCGAAGCGGTCATTCCCCACGTAATAATAGTCCCACTCCTTCAGCCGGGTGGCGCCGCCCTTCACCTTTTTCCGGTCGTACACAGGGAGCAGCCGCCTGGCGAAGCCCGCCCGGGTGAGGTTCCCCTGCTCATCCAGCAAGGGGATCCGTTCCGTGATCTCGTACTGCATACAGATACCTCCACAATTTCTTGACGCTCTATTTCACCGTTTTTGTAGAAATATTGTATCACAGTTCCATCCAATATCCAAGGCCAATCGTCCGGTACCTTGTACCGTTTCCGTGAGATCCGCAGGCCAGAAATTTTCGAGGGACAGGCAAGCTTACCCATTGCTCCGCATAATCTCTCCCCACGGGGGTGATGACATTGCTTCGGCTGCTCAAGGATAAAAAGGTGCGGGACACGCTGGTGGGACTGGCCCTGCTTATCGCCACGGCAGGGCTGGTGGCCGCCCCGGATCAGGCCATTGCCGGCGCCAAGGATGGACTGACACTGTGTTTCAATGTCATCGTACCCTCCCTGTTCCCCTTTTTTGTGCTGTCCTCTCTGGTGGTAGACCTGGGCCTGGCCGCCTATTTGGGCCGGGCTCTGGAGGGGCTGATGCGTCCCCTGTTTCGGGTGAGCGGAAGCTGCGCGGCGGCGGTTGCCTTGGGCTTCATCGGCGGCTACCCTGTGGGAGCGCGCACCGCCCTCCAGTTATACCAACAGGGGCTTTGCTCCAAAACAGAGGCGGAGCGGCTGTTGGCCTTTTGCAATAACTCGGGCCCCGCCTTCATCCTGGGCGTGGTTGGAGCGGGTATTTTTGGGGACAGCCGGGTAGGTTTGTTGCTCTACCTCACCCATGCTCTGGCGTCGCTGGTTGTGGGGCTGCTGTTCCGCTTTTATGGTGGGTCGGAAGAAAAACGTACGCCCAGGTCCCGTCCCAAGCCCATCCAGACCGTCACTGTCCCTGCCGCATTTACAGGCGCTGTGTCCCGCTCCCTCCAAAGTACGCTGAATATCTGCGCCTTTGTGGTATTCTTTGCCGTGGTACTCCAGCTTTTGTCCGCCTACGGGGTGTTTGCGGCATTGGCGCGGCTGCTGGCCCTGGCGGGATTTCAGCCCGAGTGGGCACAGCGGCTGGTAGCGGGCCTGTTGGAGCTGTCCTCCGGCGTGTCCTCCCTGCGGGGAACCACCCAGCTGGCCGGGCGGGTGTCCATGGCGGCGTTCATGCTGGGCTGGGCGGGACTGTCCGTACACTGTCAGGTATTGTCTTTCCTGGTGGACAGCGGCCTGTCGGCCAAGACCTACCTGGCGGGCAAGCTGTGCCATGGCTTGGTTGCCGCTGGGCTCACCTGGTGCCTCACCCGGCTGTTTCCCCTGTCCGCGCCGGTGGCAGACTACTTGGCGGATCAGGCGGAATCCATCGCGGCAATGGATTTTTCCACCGCCCTGGCTGCGTCCTCCCTGGCTGCGTTGGCGGGCTGGCTGATTTTGGCGGCGCTGTGCCGCTCCCTTTGGCGAAATAAGTGTAGCAATTCCGCAAAATATCGTGTATAATGGGGAAGCACGGAGCTATCGCAAGCAGCCGTCAGGCCGCAAAGCGGCAGACCTAAGCCGTGCAAAGCGCACCCACAGACCGGACTCGCAGCGTAACAATTCGCCATCGCCAGGGAGGAATCGCCATGCTCTTTGATAAAAATATAGAGCCCCGCTGCGGCTACTGCCAGTGGGGCACCCCGCTGGACGAGGGTCAAATGATGTGCGTCAAAAAAGGGATCGTAGCCTGCACTGGCTCCTGCCGCCGGTTCCGTTATGATCCTTTGAAGCGTACACCGCCCAAGCCCCTGGCGGCCTCTTTTGCCCACCTGAAGGAAGAGGATTTCAGCCTTTAACCCATACCCTTATCAAATTTCAGTTTTCTCCCCTGCTCCCGGTCTCATTATGTACCGGGAGCAAAAAAACGCATGGAACAAAAGAAAGCGGACAGTCTTTCGACTGTCCGCTTCTTTGTGTCGGCACTACCTATCTTCCCAGGCCGTCACCAGCCAAGTATTTTCGGCGCGAGTGAGCTTAACTGCCGTGTTCGGG
>CAZCFU010000214.1:0-3134 GCA_964498005.1 uncultured Oscillospiraceae bacterium
GTGCGCTGGGCATAGGTGAGCGAGCGGCAGATAATGAGATAATAGACCATGGGCCCACCATTCCTTTCCCCTGTTTCTTGAGGAACGACAAACGCTCCTCTCAAGGACAGCATATGCCTTGAGAGGAGCGCTTGTGAAAGCCTATTTACTTTTCCTCAATGAGCGCCACGGCGTGGGCGGCCATGCCCTCCCCCGTTCCGGTAAAGCCCAGGCCCTCCTCCGTGGTGGCCTTCACGCTGACCCGCCCGGGATCCACCCCCATGGCGGCGGCCAGCTTCTCCCGCATGGCGGGGATGTGGGGGGCCAGCTTGGGCCGCTGGGCCAGCACGGTGGCGTCCACGTTGCCGATCCGATAGCCGTTCTCGTCCAGCACTTCCGCCACCCGTTTCAGCAGAACCAGGCTGTCCGCGCCCTCATAGGCAGGGTCGCTGTCCGGGAAGAGCTTTCCGATGTCCCCCAGCGCCGCCGCCCCCAGCAGGGCGTCCATGACGGCGTGGGCCAGCACGTCCGCGTCGGAATGGCCCAGCAGCCCCTTCTCAAAGGGAACGTCCACCCCGCCCAGGATCAGCCCGCGCCCTTCCACCAGGCGGTGTACGTCGTAACCGTGCCCGATCCTCACAGGGAGACCGCCTCCTCCACAAACGCCTCGCCGATGAGCAGGTCGGTGGGGGTGGTGAGCTTGATGTTCCGCTCGTCTCCGGCGGTGAGCACCACCTTCATCCCCATCCGCTCCACGGCGGCGCAGTCGTCGGTGAGCTGGGTGCCGTCGTCCAGCGCCTTTTGCAGCGCCGCCCGGATCAGGTCGCCGTCAAACACCTGGGGCGTCTGGACGGCGTACAGATCCTCCCGCTCCAGCGTCCGCTCCACGATGCCGCCGTGGGCCACCTTCACCGTATCCTTCACCGGCACGGCGGGGGCCGCCGCGCCGTTTACCGCCGCCTGGGCAATGGCGTCCTCGATGACCTGAACGGTGACAAAGGGTCTGGCTCCGTCATGGATGGCGATGAGCTTGGCCTTCTTGCCGCACTCCAGTGTACCCATCCGGGCGGACTGGGTGCGGTTCTCCCCACCCCGGATCACCTTTGTCACCTTGGTCAGCCCGAACTCCTGGCACAGCCGGGCCACATCCGGCACCAGATCCGTCCGGGTGACCACCACCACCTCTGTGATGCTTGGAGCCTGCTGGAACGCCTCCAGGCAGCGTACGATCACCGGCACGCCGCCCACCTCGGCCAGCACCTTGTCAAAGCCCATACGGGCAGACGCGCCCGCCGCCACCACCACCGCCGAGCAGGCGGGGCCGGCCTCTTTTTTCCGTCTGCGGGAAAAAAACATTCGTACATCCTCCTTTTGCGCAAAAAGGAGCCTTTCGGCCCCTCTCGCTTACAACCTGTTTCACATCAATGGCTCAGAACACTGTCCACACTGCTCTCCACCGTCTCGTAGGGCAGGCTCTGGGCCAGCACCAGCTCGGAGATGAGGATCTGCTTGGCCGTGTGGAGCATCTTACGCTCCCCGTTGGACAGCCCCCGCTGGCTCTCCCGCTGGCGCAGGCCCTTGACCACCCGGGCCACCTCCAGCAGATCGCCGCTCTTCAGCCGCTCCAGATTCTCCCGGTACCGGCGGTTCCAGTTCTGGGTCATGTCCACCTCGATGCCCTCCATGGCGGTCATCAGCTCCTCCGCCTTCGCGCCGGACACCACCGGGCGCATCCCGATCCCCCCGGTGTTGTCGGTGGGCACCATGACCACCATATTGCCCACGGAAAGCTTGAGCTGGTAATATTCCTGCACCTGCCCCGCCACCTTGCGCTGCACGATGGAGTCGATCACACCCGCCCCATGCATGGGGTGGACCACCTTGTCGCCAACCTGAAACAATCCCTCACCTCCAAAATACGCATATCTTTCCACAAATATTATACCCATTTTCCACCGGTAAAGCAACTATTTTCCTGAATTTTTTCTGAAATTTTCCACGAAAAAACGGTCTCCAGCACCGTTTTACGAGTAAATATATACCAAAAAGCGCCTTTTTGCCGGTTTCTCTTCGGCCCGGAACAGCAAAAAACCGCGGCGGCCCTGCGGCCGCCGCGGTATGTTCCCGGTCCGTTTACTTGTAGAAGTCGTGGTTCCCGATGGTGGTCACGTACGTGCGGTTCTTGTAGGCATAGCTCCTGGCCCCGGCCCCGTTGAAGAACAGCGCCTCAGGCACCACCTGGACGCCCTCCAGCACCAGCATGGCCGCCACCTTGGACTCCCAGTTGGGCTCCTTGTAGATGGAGCCGCTGGAAGCGGGGCCGAACTGGTTTGCCTGGAACAGCACGTCGTGCAGCGTGTTGGGGAACAGGGGGTTGTTCACCCGGTTCATCACCACGTTGCCCACGGCGATCTTGCCCTCCAGGGGCTGGTTGCCGCTCTCCGCGTGGATGATGCGGGCGAGCCACACCAAGGTCTCGCTGTCGTACACATCCTGTCCGGGCGCCAAATAGGGCTCCGCGCCCTCCTGGCGCGCCAGCAGGACCTGCCCCGTCACGACGTCATAGTCCACGATGAGATTGAACACCTGGGCCAGCAGCCGCACAGGAACCGCCACCCGGTCATTCAGGAGGATGATACCGCCGCCAACATAGAGGTAGCGGCCATTGGCCGTGAAATAGGACGCGCCCGCGGTGGCAAAGAGGGCCAGGTCAGCGGTCAACACATTGGCGGCGTCCTCTACCCCGTCGCCGTCGGTATCCACCGCCACGACCTGGGTAACGGCGGAGGCATTGACGGAGACCGCCCCGTCCCATTCCTCCACCATGGCCTCCGCGTCCAGCGCGGACACGAAGGAACTCACTGTCACATAGCACACGCCGTCCCGCATTTCGTACTCCATGGCGGGGACGGGCTCGCCATCCAGCAGGATGGTGCTGTCTATATCTTCCTCAACTTCCGGAACCTCCGCGGGGAGCTCCTCAAGAGTTTCATCGAGGATCTCATCCGTATCCGCGGCCAGAGCCGGCAGGACCAGGCTCTGGACAGTGAGGATGGCCAGCAAAAAGCTGACCGCTCGTTTTTTCATAGACATGAAATCTCTCCTCATTACAATTTGTTCTCAAATTGTAACCATATTGTAACTTATTCAAAACC
>CAZCFU010000215.1:0-3128 GCA_964498005.1 uncultured Oscillospiraceae bacterium
CTCCACCTCGCCGCCGAAGTCGGCGTGGCCCGGGGTGTCCACGATGTTGATCTTGGTGTCCTTATAGTGGACGGCGGTGTTCTTGGCCAGAATGGTGATGCCCCGCTCCCGCTCCAGGTCGTTGGAGTCCATGACCCGCTCCACGGTGGCCTGGTTCTCCCGGTAAATGCCGCCCTGCTTGAGCATCTCGTCCACCAGGGTGGTCTTGCCGTGGTCAACGTGGGCGATGATGGCGATGTTGCGCAGCTTTTCGTTTTGCATATCCGTACCTTCTATCTGAATTTTAGAATCATTTCTCCAAACACAAGACAGTATTATATCCTCAGTTCCGCGCGATTGCAATAGTTTTCTTTTTTTCTTGTGCCGCATTGACAGACGGCGGGAAATTGGTTACAATAGATTGCGCTCGACAACGGCATACGCCCGCGTAGCTCAGGGGATAGAGCATTCGCCTCCTAAGCGAAGGGTCGGACGTTCGATTCGTCTCGCGGGTGCCAGTGAAGCAAAAACCAACCGCCCAGTCATCACTGGGCGGTTGGTTTTTTGTCTATTGGATTACTTCAGCCGACATGGGCCGCGATGGCCGCGCGGATCATGGCCACGCACTCATCCACGATCTGTCCGTCGCCCTCCGTCAGCGGGGCCAGGGGGGCGCGCACGCTCCCGATATCCGGCCCGCCATTGCGGCGGAGGATCTCCTTGATGGTGGCGTACATATTGCCGTGGGTGGAGCACATCTTGTAGATGATACGGCAGCAGTCGTTCTGCACCTGCCGGGCCTCTTCCAGCTTGCCAGCGTGGAACAGCTCCATGGCCTTGATGTACAGCTCCGGCATGGCGGCGTAGGTGCCGCCGATGCCGCCGATGGCGCCGGCCGCCAGGCCGGAGACGAACTGCTCATCCGGGCCGTTGAACACGATGGCCCCTTCATCCTTCCACATCTGGATGTCCTGTACCGGCATAGAGGAGTTCTTCACGCCGACCACCCGGGGGTTCTTCAGCATCTCCCGCAGCAGGGGCACGGACAGGGCCACGCCCGCCAGCTGGGGGATGTTATAAATGATGAAGTCGGTGTTGGGCGCGGCGTCCGAGATATCGTTCCAATACTTGGCCACCGCATGGTCAGGCAGATGGAAGTAGATGGGGGGGATCGCGGCAATGGCGTCCACGCCCTGGGCCTCAGCGTGGGCAGCCAGCTCCCGGCTGTCCGCCGTGTTGTTGCAGGCCACGTGGGCAATGATGGTCAGCTTACCCTTGGCCTCCGCCATCACGTTCTCCAGCACCAGCTTGCGCTCCGCCACGCTCTGGTAGATGCACTCGCCGGAGGAGCCACCCACATACAGGCCCTTGACCCCTTTGTCCGCCAGGTAGCGCACCAAGGCCCGCACCCGCTCCGGGGAGACGGCTCCGGCCTCGTCGTAGCAGGCGTAGAACGCGGGGATAACGCCCTGATACTTGGTAAAATCTTTCATAGTTAAGCTCCTTCGCACTCTTTTATTTTGACCTTGAATACCGCCTTGCTCACCGTCTCAGGCCCATCCACCCGCATTTTGATCTTGTGGGCGTCGTCAGGGAACACCACCAGGAAGTCCCCCGGGGCGAGGACGACGCTGTGCCGCCCTTCTCCGCGGTAGGCGTAGAAGTCCCCTTTCTCGTCGAACTGGGTGAGGGCGGACGGCGAGGCCAGCTCCACCCGCTCCGATCCGGAGAGCATCAGGTGGATGTCCAAATAGAGCCGGTGGGCCTCGAAGAAGGCGTCCTCCTCCGGAATGGTCTCATAGGTGAACTTGGTGCAGTAGACCTCCTCGCCCTTCAGCTCCACCCGATCCTCCCCCAGGGAGGAGAGGAATTCCGGCGTGATATGCTCCAGGGCCAGATCCAGGTTGGGGTGGATGCCCCGGTAGTCCAGGGCAGTGCCGTTGGAAGCCAGTATCATGTCCTCACCCCTTGACCGCGCCCATGGTGATGCCCTGGGTGAAGTATTTCTGGAAAATCAGGAACACGATGATGATGGGCAGCGCCGCCAAAGCCGCGCCCGCCATCAACAGGCCCATGTTCACCGACGTCTCCGCCTGGAGGGTAGCCACGCCCAGAGGCATCGTGTAGTTCGCCCCGGATGTGAGCATGATCAGCTGCATGAAATAATCATTCCAGCAGTTGATAAAGGTGAAGATGGCCAGCGCGCCCACGCCCGGCTTGATCATGGGCAGTACGATGGTGGTAAAGGTGCGCACCTCGCTGGAGCCATCCACACGGGCGGCCTCCAAGATCTCTCCCGGGACGCCCTCGGAAAACTGCTTCATCAGGAACACGCCGAAGGGCCAGCCTACCGTGGGGAAGATCACCGCCCACAGGGTATCGGTGAAATGGAGGAAGTTCATCTCCTTGAGCAGCGGGATCAGGATGACCTGCTTGGGCAGGGCCATGGCGCAGATGATGAGGCCAAACAGGATGGCCCGGCCGCGGAACCGCTTCTTTGCCAAGGCGTAGCCCGCCATGGCGGCGGTGAGGCAGGTGATCAGCATGGCGGCCGCCGACATAAATACCGCGTTGATCAGCCAGCGGAACGCCGCGGGCACAGAGGGGCCGGCGGAAAACACGATTTGGGTATGATCCCGGGTGAACCACTGGCTAAAGGGGACGTGCAGCTCCCACAGAGAGGCGCTGCGCTTGGCCAGCAGCTCATTGAAGTTCGTCATCACCCACTCGGTGGGCCAGAATACGGGCTTCTGGGCATAGATGTCGGCGGCGGGCTTGAACGCGCCGGTGACGATCCAGTACAGCGGGAAGACGAACAGGAATGCCAGGATAACCAGGATAATGACGGAAACGACCTTATACGCCGTTGCTCTCGGTCCCACATTGGTGGTTTTCATATTCTCTCCCCTCCTTTACTTTTCTTTCGCCAGCCGGAACTGCAGGGCGGACAGGAGGCCGATGAAGATGGCCAGCACCACGCCCATGGCGTTGGCATAGCCGAAGTGGCCCGCCTGCTGGGTCAGCTTGAAAGCGGTGTAGTAGATATAGTACATCACCGTCTGGGTGCCGGAGCCGCCCTGGGTCAGCAGCTGGATCAGCGCGAAGCACTGGAAGCTGTTGATGGTGGTGATGACCAGGATGTACAGGGT
>CAZCFU010000216.1:0-3128 GCA_964498005.1 uncultured Oscillospiraceae bacterium
CAGGCGGAGCCGGAGGAAATGCACACGCCCTTGTCCCCTAGCACCCGGACGACCACCTCGCTTTTGTAGCCGGGAAGGGTGACGGCGCAGATGTGGGGCGCGTCCCCGGCGGAGATGACCTCCAGCTTGGGCAGCGCCTCCTTCAGCTTTGCCAGCGTGTATTCCTTGATGGCGGCGGCACGCTCCAGGCGGCCTGGGTCTGCCGCGTTGGCCCGGACGGCGGCGGCGAAACCGGCGATTTGGGCCGTGGCCTCGGTGCCGGAGCGCAGGCCGTCTTCCTGGCCGCCCCCGGTGAGCAAGGGGCGCAGGCGCACGCCCTTTTTGATATACAGCGCTCCGATGCCCTTGGGCCCGCCGATCTTATGGCCGCTGACCGCCACCAGATCCGCCCCAAGGCGGGCCAGGGGCTCAGGGGTTTTCAGAAAGCCCTGCACCGCGTCGCAGTGGAACAGGATAGCGGGGTCGCAGGCTTTGACGGCCCTCACGCAGTCCGCCACGGGCAGGATGACGCCCGTCTCGTTGTTCACCAGCATCATGGACACCAGCACCGTGTCGGGCCGGAGGGCGGCGGTGAGCTGCTCCACGGTGACGCGGCCCGCCCGGTCCGGCTTCAGATATGTGACCTCGTATCCTTGGCGTTCCAGATCCTTGCAGGTCTCCAGCACGGCGGCGTGCTCGATAGCGGTGGTGACGATGTGCTTGCCCTTCCGGCGGCCCAGCTCCACCCCCCGGCGGATGGCCCAGTTGTCGCTCTCGGTGCCGCAGGAAGTGAAGTACAGCTCGGTAGGGGAGCAGCCGAACGTCCTGGCGACGGTCTCCCGGTCTTCCTTTACTTGCTGCGCGGCCTGACGGGCGTACTCGTAGCGGGAGGAGGGGTTGCCGAACTGCCGGAGGGCGTCCACCATGGCGTCCACGGCCTCCCGCTTCACGGGGGTGGTGGCGGCGTAATCGAAATAGATGAGTTTGTCCATGGCGGTTCTCCTCCTGTTGGTATGGCAGTCCTTGTATTGTACTGGTTTCGGGGGGAAAAGTCAACAGGGCCGCCGAACCGATCGTTGGGGCGAAGCCCTAATGACGGTTCCAAGGCGGCCGGAGGGCAGGCAGTCGGCAGACTGCCAATCCAGCCGAATGACGTCCCCAGGGCAGCCGATAGGCTGCCGGGACGGTTGTTCGCCCGCAGGGCGAATGACGCCCCCGGGCGGCTTTCCCTTCATTAAGTTTCCGTGCCGGCGGTCGATATAAAATGTAGATATATACCAAACTGGCGTTATTTTGCGCCCGTAAAGTTGAAGGAGGCCTTCCCATGTCTGATATGTCTGTCAATTCCGCTTCTGCCCGCCTTACAGGGTCGTATGCCAGCGCCATGACCAAATATGAGCCCGAAAAGCGGAAGCTGGACTTTTCCAATGCCGTCCGGATCGACGCAGAGGTGGAGCGGATGTCCTACGAGGACGGCTGGCAGCGGCTCTGGGGCGTGGAGACCACAGAGACCAGGTTGGAGGACGGGACAGTCACCAAAACCATCTCCGGGAGCGCGGGCATCATCGGCGTCAACGGCTTCCACTACAAGGGGAAGGCGGAGTTCAGCGTCAGCGTGACCTTCGACCCCTCCAACTATGAGATGGGGCAGCTGAGCGGCGGGGTGGATCTGATGGCCGCCGCCTATAAGGCGCAGAAAATGGCCCTGCGGGACAGCTTCTCCGGGTATGAGCTTCAGGAGCAGAGCGCGAAGCTGGACGCTTCCTATCAGGAGGCGAAGGACGAGACCGCAAACTCCTTTGCCCAGCTGGTGGGCGTATCCCTGGAAGCCCGCGGCCAGGTCGGGCAGGTAAAGAAGGTCTATGACAGCGTGCAGGCCGTGTTTGCGTCCTTTGAGGCAAAGTACCATTCTGTCGCGCTCCGCAGCCCGAATGGATGGGCAAAGGCCGGGCTGTTTGAGGCGGTTGTCAACCTTCAGCGGCTGGGGGCTGACCTCAAGCGGTCAGTGAGCAAACAGGCGGGGCTTTACACGCTCCAGGAGCTGGAGCTCACCGCCGCCGGGGTGCGCGGGGGCCTGAATATCAATGCGTGAGAGGGCAAGAGGGAGTTGACAGCCGGCGGGAACGGGTATATGATTCCTTCAAATACAAATAAAGGAGCTGTTTACTATGATCCCCACCCCCGAACAGGCTTGGGAGCTTTTATGTGAATTCAACGAGGGCGACTTCCACCGCAAGCACGCCCGCACCGTGGGCGACGTGCTGCGCTGGTTCGCCCAGGAGCTGGGCTATGGCGAGGAGGCCGATTTCTGGGAGGCCGTGGGCATCCTCCACGACCTGGACTTCGAGCAGTGGCCCGACCAGCACTGCGTCAAGAGCCAGGAGCTGATGCGTGAACGGGACATCGACGAGTCGGTCATCCACGCCACCGCCAGCCACGGCTACGGCCTGACCGTGGATATCCAGCCGGAGCACCAGATGGAAAAGGTGCTCTTCGCCGTGGACGAGCTGACGGGCCTCATCGGTGCGGCGGCGCTCATGCGGCCCTCCAGGAGCGTCAGCGATCTGGAGGTCAAGTCGGTGAAAAAGAAATACAAGGACAAGAGGTTCGCCGCCGGGTGCTCTCGGGAGGTCATCGAGAAGGGTGCGGCCATGCTGGGCTGGGAGCTGGACGAGCTCATTGGAAAGACCATTTTGGCAATGAGAGCCAGCGAGGCAGCCGGCAGGCTGCCCGATTGATATGATACCCATCGCCCATATCCGCTCCGACTTTTCCTCCAAGTTCGGCGTGCCCCGGCAGGCGGGGCTGGTGGAGGAGCTGCGGGCCGCCATCGTCTTTGAGCCGCCCTACCGCGTCCCCGAGGCCCTGCGGGGCATCGAGGGGTTTTCCCACCTGTGGCTGATCTGGGAGTTTTCCAAAAACAAGCGGCAGAACTGGTCGCCCACGGTGCGCCCGCCCCGGTTGGGGGGCAACCAGCGCATGGGGGTATTCGCCACTCGCTCCCCCTTCCGGCCCAACCCCATCGGGCTGTCCTGCGTGAAGCTGGAGGGGGTGGAGCTGTCCGGCCCGGACGGCCCGGTGCTGGTGGTTTCCGGGGCCGACCTGGTGGACGGCACCCCCATCTTTGACATCAAGCCCTACATCCCCTA
>CAZCFU010000217.1:0-3108 GCA_964498005.1 uncultured Oscillospiraceae bacterium
CGGGGGCGGTTTCCGCCGCTGAGGAGGCCATCCAGGCCGATGGAGACGCCCGCCGGCAGATGTTCCTGGTGGGCTATACCGTGGCCCAGTACCGGCTGGACAACTACCCCATGAACAATCTGCAGTTCCACACCGGGCGAAAGCTGGAGGCCGACGTGGTGGCGACCTTCCTTCCCGGCGAGGTGGTGGAGAGTTTGTATGCCGCCATGCGCGAGGCCGGATTGCAGGTGGCCAGTATGACACTGGAGCCCATCGCCGCCATGAACGCCGCTATCCCCGCCGAGCTGCGGCTTTTGAACCTGGCGATGGTGGACATCGGCGCGGGCACCACCGATATCGCCCTGTGCCGGGACGGCAGCGTGGTGGGCTACACCATGGCCACTGTGGCCGGAGATGAGGTCACTGAGGCCATCATGCGCTCCTTCCTGGTGGACTTTAGGACTGCCGAGCAGGTGAAGCGGAGCATCGGCAGCAGTGACGATTTGATCCGGTGCCGCAATATTTTGGGCCAGGAGGAACGCATTGCGGTCTCCGAGGTGGTTCAGGCCATCCAGGGGCCCATGGATCGGCTGGCGGAGGCCATCGCCAAGCAGATTTTAGAGGTGAACGGCAACACGCCGTCAGCCGTCTTTTTGGCGGGCGGCGGGAGCAAGCTCGCCGGCCTGCGGGAGAAGGTGGCCGACAAGCTGGAGATGGACGAGAGACGGGTGGCCATTGCGGGCAACAACTTCGCGCTCAGCGTGTTTTCCGAGAATATCGAGCTGGAAAAGCCAGAATATGCCACCCCCCTGGGCATCGCCATTTCGGCGGGGCTGGGACTGCTGAACGACAGCTATGTGGTCACCCTCAACGGGCAGAGCGCCAAGCTGTTCCGCAACGGGGTGCTCACCCTCCGGGATATCCTGCTGATGAACGGCTACAGCTATGGCGATATCGTGGGCAAAACGGGCAGAAGCCTGTCCCTTACTGTGGACGGGAAACGGATGGTATTCCGGGGAGAGCCCGCAGTTCCCGCCGTATTGCAGGTGAACGATGAAGAGGCGTCTTTGTCCGCCGTTGTTCACGCGGGCGATCATATCCGCTTTGTCCCCGCCCGCCATGGCCAGGCGGCCAGCCGCACCCTGGCGGAGCTGCTGGGCCCGGACTTCTACGGTCAGGCCATGGTGAACAACGCCCCGGCTTCCATGGACACTCAGCTGAGCTCTGGGGATGTGGTGCTTACCCTGCGCCAGACGGCGCCCGCTCCCCGGCAGGAGGCGGTTCGGCCCAATGTCCCCTCTGCCCCCCAAACGGCGGCCCCGGTAAAGCCCACGGTGCGGAGCGGGGAAGTGCGGATCACCTTGAACGGGGATCCCCTGACCCTTCCGGCCAAGGACGGCAGGACGCCCTACTATTTGATGGATCTGCTGGAGTACTCCGGCATCGACTTTGAACATCTGGACAGGAATGTGCGGCTGGAGGTCAACGGCGTAGAGCAGGGCTTCCAGTACGCGCTGAAGGAACAGGATTCGGTTACGATCACCCTGGCCTGACTGTGCGGACGCAAGAGGTGTTGTTTCCATGCCAATCAAAAAAGCAAAAGAGCCTAAGGCCCCCAAAGAGAAAAAGGTGAAGGCTCCCAAAGAGAAAAAGCCCAAAAAGCCCAAGAAGGCGAAGCCCCCCAAGGCAAAGAAGGTCAAAAAGGGGAAGAACGCCCCGGAGGAAGTCGAGGAGCTGGAAGAAGGGCAGCAGCCCAAGAAAAAGCTCCCCCTGCCGCTTCTGCTCATCTCGCTGGCTGTCATTATCGCGGCGGCGGTCATCGTATTCCTTTTCGTGATACGGCCCAGATTGAGTGGCAAGACGGACGAGGATCCGGACGCTTCTGCCTCGGTGGAGCCCGAGCCCCCCGTGCTGCCCACGGAGATCCCCATTGGAGACGACGTCTCCATTGTGGGTATGGCCCTGGAGGCGGACGAGAGCGGGGCTCAAGCCGAGAAGGCCAAGACCATCACCTATACCTACACCAATTTGAACAACGCGGGCAAGGCCGCTGAGACCTACGCGGCGCAGCTGGCCAAAGAGAGCCCCAGCTTCAGCGTGGTGGATGAGGAGTTCGTGCGCCAGACAGACGCGCCGGACTACACCGCGGACGAGGGCATGGTGCTGCTGGCCCGAAACGTGCCGGTGGTGAAGGAGGAAGCCGAGGAAGAGGAGACGGAATCTGTTGCGCTTGAGGACTTCGAAAGCGCCACCCAGGGAATTCTCTTTGGAGGCGGAAACGGGTTCGCCGCCGGTCTGGTGGAGCCCCTGCCCGCCCCCGAGGAGGAGGAACCCATCACCTACGTGCATACGGTGCGTATCACCTGGTCTCCAGGTGAGTGCGTGGTCACGGCGGATGAGGAAGTGGGCAAAGTCACCTCCCCGCCCAACAACACAGTGCCTGCCGGACAGGCCCTCAGCATACGGGGAGCGCAGAACCGTATGCGGGAAATGGCTCCGATCCAGTTGGGGCTGGAGGGCGAGTCTATGGACGAGTATGAGATGATCCCCATGGACGCCACCGAGCTGGTGAACGGTGTGGCCTGTATTCGGATCAACGTCTACAATAACAGCAACGCGGCCAACCCCAACGGGTTTAGAGGCAGTTATCTCATGAGCGTCGATGGTCTGCATATGTATCGTTTGGATACCGGCACCAATGAGATCGTGGAGCTGGAGGATTATCCCTGAACCATGAAAAAGCGCTGAGAGCGGCGATCAGCCGTTCTCAGCGCTCTTTTTATGCCGGGATCAGATACATATGCTCCATCGTACCGGTGAGGCACAGGGGAGTACCTGGGCGGATCAGGGGAACGTGGGCCAGCAGGATCGGCGTGAGCACCCCCTCCAGCATGGGGACGGTGGATCGGACGGAAACGGCGTCCCGAGGGGTGAGGGCCTGGACAATAGCGGGAGCCACTTGGGTGATCTCCAGGCCATATTCCCGGCCCAAGGCGGTGATCTGCTTGGCCGTGACGGCGGCTCTGGCGCCGCTGTCCAGGGGCTGAAAGCCGATGAGTCCGCTGAACCGTCCGGCGATCTCCCGCAGAACGCCGGATCGGGCCAGGGCCAGGCGGGCGAGCTCGTCCG
>CAZCFU010000218.1:0-3105 GCA_964498005.1 uncultured Oscillospiraceae bacterium
CCAATATTTTGGAAAATGTCAACGGTGTCTTTGGTATCGGCGTTGGCATCGGACTGATGACGGTTGCCGGTCAGTGCATTGGCGCGGGCAGAAAAGAGGAGACGAAGTATTATATTGTAAAATTGACGAAGATTGCATGGGTTGGCATTTTGGCCTCGTGTCTGTTTGTGCTTGCAATTACAAAGCCTGTGACATGGCTTGCCGGTATGGAGCCCAAGGCTGCCGCGATGTGTTTTGAGATGGTAACTGCAATTACGATTGCAAAACCCTTGTTTTGGGTAGGGTCTTTTGTGATTGCGTATGGACTTCGGGCAGCAGGCGACGTGAAATTCTCGATGATGGTTTCTGTCATTACAATGTGGGGATGTCGTGTGGCGCTTTGTATTTTCCTTGTAAAAGTCTTTCGCTTTGGACCAATGGCAGTCTGGATTGGAATGTTTGCTGATTGGGGAATTCGTTCCGTTATTTTCATTTTACGTTTTCTGAGCGGAAAGTGGATTCACGCAGATTTTTTGACAAAATAATGAATTTTTAGTTTGTCCTAACGGATACCGCCTCTCTGTGGATCAGACAGAGAGGCATTATTATTTCTTCTTGTTCTTCTTATCGAGAAAGGCTTCAAAACCATAGCCTAGATCGCGGCAGCCAACTCAGCCGCCTTTTTACAGCCATCGGTCTTATCAATATCTCCGACGTTCAGTACGCCCGGAATCAAAACCTCTCCAACCATTTTCCATTTGTTTAAAGCAGCCATACGCTCAATAGGAATACGGACGCCGTCCATAACGGTCATATCATCTTCTTCGCAGCAGGTAATCAGCGCACATTCTTTTCCCGCAATGTCTTTGCCGCCGACAACCAGAGAAAAAATACGGTCAATAACTCCCTTTATCTGTGCAGGGATAGAGTACCAATAAACCGGCATGGTAAATACAATGGCGTCTGCTTCTAAAATAGCCGGAGCAATAGTGTTGAAATCATCATCAAAAGTACAGGCTTTTCCGGTGGAGAAGCAGGTTTCACAAGCGCGGCAGCCGCCTACGGGTCTGAGTGCGGCGTCAAAGCGTGTAACTGTGTGTCCTTTGGCTTCGGCAGCATTAATAAACGCATCTGTCATGGCAAAGCTGTTTCCTTTTTTTCGTGGGCTCCCCGTTATTACTACTATTTTTTTACTCATAATTCTTATCCTCCTATACTGTGGGATTGATTTTATTTATATTTGATACTATAATCATATTATAAATGGTAAACAAATCAAGTACGCACATTTAGGTGCGATACTGGTATTTAGGTTATATACTTACCTAAATGTTAGTATAACGAGCTGGGAGAGGAATGGTTATTGAAATGGGTGAACGCTGTATCGCTAATGAATGTCTTGAAAATACAGGATTTAGATATACTTTATCCTTGATCAATGGCAAATATAAGATGACTGTTTTATATACTTTAATGGAATTTGGCGTTGTACGCTTTAATGAAATGAAAAAGTATATTGGAGATATCTCATACAAAACATTAAGTTCCACTTTAAAAGAATTAGAAGCAGATAAGCTGATCAACAGAAAAGAATATCCGCAGATTCCGCCCAAAGTGGAATATAGCCTGACGGAGCGTGGGAAGTCTTTGATTCCGATCTTGGACGGAATGTGTGAGTGGGGGAGTGCAAATAGGTTGTGATGGAAATGTTTTTCTTGCCCCCCCAATTAATAAGTAGACTAATATACAAAGCTATGCTATGATTTTTTATAGAGGATTTTATTTCTTCAGACACTGTTACATATCAATATGCCGGGGGCAAATGCAAGGGGATAGGGGGATTTATAAGATGAAAAATTTACGTATCAGAGCAAAACTGTTAGCCATGTCACTTCCATTGGAGATTTTGGTAATCGTGATTCTGGCAGTCGCCATTGTGTTGGTTACGAACGCTACATCGAGAAGTAAGAGTTTGTTCTATGATCAGCTATATCAGGCAAATTCTACGCTTATAAGTGCGGACAGAGATTTTTATCAGGCATATTTGTCAATGATGAAGGTGGTTGCTTTGCGCGGCATTGCGACAGATGACGATAATGTATCGCGTATTGCCGATTATGATGAAAATATTGAGCAGACAAAAGAAAGGGTGGAGACTGTAGATGGCATTGTGGCACAATATCCCGATCTTTATGCATATTCGCTAAATGGCATGACCATTGAATCTGAATATGCAGAATTTCAAAAAAATATGTCGTTGCTTGAGAATTCATATGATATTTCTACGGGCGAGGGCGATATGGTTTCCTACAATACTATTTTTGAAGCAACACGGGAAAACATTTCCAATATGGAGGATTTGATAGAAGACTATGCAGTTGTTGCGGAAGAAGAGTTACAGTCATCAATTTCTGCTGCATTGGCATCGGTTTGCATTGTCGCCGTTATTTGTATAGCATTAATAGTTGTGCTTTGTATAAGTATTATGCGTTATATCCGTATTAATATCGTCAATGTCACTGACAGTATTTCAAGGATTGCGGACAAGGACCTTACTGTTCCGGTAAAGGTCATTGAGGGTAAAGATGAGATTGCGCAGCTTTCACGCGCAGCACAGACTTTGCAGCAGCAGCTCTTGACGGTGATGAGTACTTTACTTAATTCTTCGGGGGAACTTTCTGCTTCCAGCAATCTGATGGCAACTGATACCAAAGAATCAGCTAATTCCATGGCAAGCATTGACCAGGCAGCAAATGAGCTTGCCAATACCGCAACCCAGCAGGCAGCGGATATTACCCAGATGGCTATGGAGATATCGGCGATTGATGATATGTCAAAGCAGAGTCTGCAAGACACTGTGGAACTTGCAGCGGCATGTGGTGATATTGAAAAGATAACCAAGGCAGGTATGGACACGGTAAATGAGCTTACCAACATAACAAACCAGAATATGAAGGCATTTGAAAGTATTTTTACGGCGATTGAAGGCGTTGACGAGAGAAGCAGGACAATCGGCACTGCAAGCGATATGATCACAAATATTGCAAACCAGACAAACCTTCTTTCCTTAAATGCCAGTATTGAGGCTGCGCGCGCAGGCGAAGCGGGCAAGGGCTTTGCGGTTGT
>CAZCFU010000219.1:0-3088 GCA_964498005.1 uncultured Oscillospiraceae bacterium
ATCGACACCCCGGGCCACGTGGACTTCAACTACGAGGTCAGCCGCTCCCTGGCCGCCTGCGAGGGGGCGGTGCTGGTGGTGGACGCCGCCCAGGGCGTGGAGGCCCAGACGCTGGCCAACACCTATCTGGCCCTGGACCACGACCTGGAGATCCGCCCGGTGCTGAACAAGATCGACCTGCCCGCCGCCGACCCGGAGCGGGTGAAGCACGAGATCGAGGACATCATCGGCCTGCCCGCCCTGGACGCGCCGGAGATCTCCGCCAAGCAGGGCATCAACATCCCGGCGGTGCTGGAGGACATCGTGAACAACATCCCCGCCCCCTCCGGCGACCCCAACGCCCCGCTGAAAGCCCTCATTTTCGACAGCCAGTACGACCCCTATCTGGGTGTGATCGTGTATTTCCGCATTGTGGAAGGCTCCATCCGCCCAGGGATGCAGGTGCGGCTCATGGCCTCCGGGGCCCAGTACACCGTGCTGGACTGCGGCTATCTGCGCCCGCTCGGCATGGAGAGCGCGAAAGAGCTGTCCGCCGGTGAGGTGGGCTGGTTCACCGCGTCCATCAAGACGGTGAAGGACACCCGGGTGGGCGACACCATCACCGGGGTGGAGCGGCCCACTGCCGAGGCGCTCCCCGGCTACCGCCCCGCCCAGTCCATGGTGTACTGCGGCGTGTACACCGAGGACGGCTCCAAGTACCCCGACCTGCGGGACGCCCTGGAAAAGCTCCAGCTCAACGATGCCTCCCTGTCCTTTGAGCCGGAGTCGTCCATCGCACTGGGCTTTGGATTTCGCTGCGGCTTTTTGGGTATGCTTCACATGGAGATCATCCAGGAGCGGCTGGAGCGGGAGTTCGATTTGGATCTCATCACCACATTACCCTCGGTAATTTATGAGGTGACAAAAACGGATGGTACTCTGGTGCGGGTGGATAATCCCCACAACTATCCCGACCCCGGCTCCATCAAGGAGGCCATGGAGCCCTACGCTAACGTGTCCATCATCTCGCCCCCGGACTATGTGGGCAACATCATGCCCCTGTGTCAGGACCGCCGGGGGGAGTACAAGGATATGCAGTACCTGGACACCAACCTGGTGGAAATCCGATATCTGATGCCGCTGAACGAGATCATCTACGACTTTTTCGACACCCTCAAGGCCAAGACCCGGGGCTATGCCTCGCTGGACTACGAGCTGGACGAGTACCGCCCCTCCGACCTGGTGAAGGTGGATCTCCTGCTCAACGGCGACCAAGTGGACGCGTTGAGCTTCATTGCCCACCGGGATAAGGCGTACAAGCGGGCGCGGCGTATCTGCGAAAAGCTGAAGGAGAACATCCCCCGCCAGATGTTCGAGGTGCCCATCCAGGCGGCCATCGGCGGCAAGGTCATCGCCCGGGAGACGTTGAAAGCCCTGCGCAAGGACGTGCTGGCCAAGTGCTACGGCGGCGACATCACCCGGAAGAAGAAGCTGCTGGAAAAGCAGAAAGAGGGCAAAAAGAAGATGCGCAGTCTCGGCACGGTGCAGATGCCCACCGAGGCATTCATGGCGGTGCTCAAGCTGGACGACGAGGGTTAAAAATGCCGCCCCAGGCGGCACAAGAAGCAAAGGGGGCCTCTATAATTTATGAGAGACGGCTTTGTGAAGGTGGCGGCGGGTACGCCCAAAATCCGGGTAGCCGACTGCGATTACAACGCGGGGCAGATCATCAACTTGATGAAGGAAGCGGCGGCGCAGGGGGGCAAGGTGCTGGCCCTGCCCGAGCTGTGCGTCACCGGGTACACCTGCGGGGACCTGTTTTTGCAGGACACCCTGCTGGACGGGGCCGAGCGGGCTTTGTGCCGCATCCTGGACGAGACCATTGAGTTGGATATGGTCACCGCACTGGGCTTGCCCGTCAGATATGAAAACAAACTGTATAATTGCGCGGCAGTAATACAAAAAGGCGCAATTCTGGCGCTGGCCCCCAAAACTCATATCCCCAATTACGGAGAATTTTACGAGGCTCGCTGGTTTGCGCCTTCTTCGGAGAAGCTCAACGGTCACGAGTTCGGACTGGCGGGACTGCCGGTGCGCATGGTCACCCATCCGCTGGTGGAATGTGGGACGGTGCCGGGGTTGGTCATCGGCGTGGAGATCTGCGAGGATTTGTGGGCCCCGGTGCCGCCCTCCGTCCGGCTGGCGGCCGAAGGGGCCACCCTCATCCTGAACCTGTCCGCCAGCGACGAGGTGGCGGGCAAATCGGACTACCGCCGGGCATTGGTCACGGGCCAGTCCGCTCGTTTGGTATGCGGCTATGTGTACGCCGACGCTGGAGAGGGCGAGTCCTCCACCGACCTGGTGTTCGCGGGGCACAACATGATCGCGGAAAACGGGACGCTGCTTGCGGAAAACCGGTTCAGCACCGGGCTGACCGTCAGCGAGATCGACGTGGAGCGGCTGACCTATGAGCGGCAGAGGATGAACACCTACGCCTTCCCGCCCAGTGACGGGTATATCTTCTCTGATTACTGCAAGTTTGAGCGGGAGGAGACCGCCCTCACCCGTCCCATCTCCCCCGCCCCCTTCATCCCGGCGGACGCGGGACACAGAGCCGAGCGCTGCGAGGAGATTCTGAACATCGCCGCCCTGGGCCTCAAGAAGCGGCTGGAGCACACCAATGCCTCCTGCGCCGTGGTGGGCCTGTCCGGCGGGCTGGACTCCACCCTGGCCATCCTCATCACCGCCCTGGCCTTCGATATGCTGGGCCGGGATCGGAAGGGCATTCTGGCCGTCACCATGCCCTGCTTCGGCACCACCAAACGCACCCGTTCCAACGCCGAACTGCTGGCTATCGAGTTGGGCACAGACTTCATGGAGGTCAACATCGGCAAGGCCGTGGAGCGGCACTTTGCCGACATCGGCCAGTCCATGGAGGATCAGTCCGTCACCTTTGAGAACGCCCAGGCCCGGGAGCGCACCCAGGTGCTGATGGATCTTGCCAACCAGCGGGGGGGCCTGGTCATCGGCACCGGCGACCTGTCCGAGCTGGCTCTGGGCTGGGCCACCTACAACGGCGACCATATGTCCATGTACGCCGTCAACGCCT
>CAZCFU010000220.1:0-3083 GCA_964498005.1 uncultured Oscillospiraceae bacterium
CCCCCTCGGTGGGGTCGTACAGGCGGCACAGCAGCTTGATGAAGGTGGTCTTGCCCGAGCCGTTCTCCCCCACCACCGCCAGCCGCTCCCCCACGTTGAATTTCATGGACACGTGGCGCAGGGCCCAGATATCCGTGCCGGGGTATTGGAACGAGACGTCTTTGAACTCGATTTCATAGTTCCGGTCGGCCCGCTTCTCGGTGGTCAGGCTGCCCTGGTACATCTTGTTGGGGGTGTCCAGGAACTGGAATACCGGCTTGAGGTACTCCGCGTTCTCCCGCAGGTCTACCACACTTTGGATCAGATCGGCCACGCCCTTGGACAGCCCCGCCAGCGCCCCCACATACTGGGTCACGGAGCCCACGCCGAAGGCACCGCCCAGGGCTTTCAGCCCCACAAATAGGTAGACTGCCCCGGAAAATACCCGTTCCGCCGCCTCCGAGCCGACCCGGAGCAGTCCCCGGCGCCCCCGGCTGGCCTTGGCAAAGGGAGAATTCGGGCCGAAGAAGTCCAGGGTGAGGTCGGCGTTCTTTTGGAGGACGAATTTGTCCTGGGCATAGATGCGGATATCGGTGGCGCGGGGGAGGTCCTGGATGCCGAGGCAGAGGAAATAGGAGCTGAGACGGTTGGTGAAGGAGCCGTCATAGGTAATGGCCCTGCTCTTATTGTATAAGACGGCGGACACCGCCATCGTGGCGGCCAGCAGCCCCAGCATGGCCGCCAGGCATCCCGGATGGTTCAGCCAGGCCAGGGGACTGCCGGCGGGCACCGGCATGGCGAACAGGCCCGCCGACAGCGCCACCGCCCCCAGGACGGTGAACAGGTCCTTTACCATGCCGTTGAAGTTACTGAGCAGATTCAGCATCCCCCACCAGGACCACGTCTCATCCTGGTTGATCTGGTTGAGCAGGGCCTGTGTTTTGGCGTTGTCCACGTCCTGAAAGTCCATACTCAGCAGCTTCTCAAAGAAAATGCGCCTTCGGGTCGGGTAGATGCGGCTCTCCATCACCGCGTCGGCCCAGTTGGCGCTGACGGCCCTGAGCAGTCCGGCCAGCGCCGTAGAGACCAGCAGAAGCCCCAGCATCTGCCATACTTGCGGCCCATTCCCGCCCCCGACCACCGCGTTCACCAGTCGGGCGGTGAAGTACAGCGGAACATAGGGGGCCAGGGCGTTCACGACCTGCTTTGCCGCGGTGCATACGAAGAACTCGGGCGCGGTCTTCCACCACAGGACGTAGCCCCGCCAGGAAAGGGCGGCCGCCTCCCGCAGGGGCATCCCCTTCTTCTCCTTACTCATCTTCCATCGCCCCTTCCTCATAGTATTTGCGCTGGATGTTAAACAGGTAGGCATACCGCCCGCCCCGCTCCAGCAGGGATTCGTGGGTGCCCTCCTCGGCGATGCCGCCGTCCTCAATGAGGAGCACCCGGTCGCAGAACCGTGTGGACGCCAGCCGATGGGAGATATACACGCTGGTGGTGTTTTGGGTCAGGTCGTTGTACTTCTGGTACATCTGGCTCTCGGCGATGGGGTCCAGGGCGGCGGTGGGCTCGTCCAGCACCACCACAGGGCCGTTTTTGTACAGCGCCCTGGCCAGCATCAGCCGCTGGAGCTGCCCGCCGGACAGATCCACCCCGTCCAGGTATACCTTCCGGCCCAGCTGGGTGTTTTCCCCCTGGGGCAGGGAGCGGATCTTGTCCGCCACCCCCGCCCGCTCCAGGCAGTCCCACATCCGGGGGAGGTCTACTTCGGCGCTCTGGGCCACGTTCTCCGCCATGGTGCCCGCCAGCAGGGAGAAGCGCTGGAACACGGCGGAGAAGAGCTTGTAGTAGTCCCGGCGGTTATACTGCCGGATGTCCTCGCCGTCCAGCAGCACCTGGCCCTGGGTGGGGTCGAGAAGGCCGCAGATCAGCTTGATGAGGGTGGTCTTGCCCGCGCCGTTTTTGCCCACCACCGCCAGCTTCTCGCCGGGACGGATGGTGAGGTTGATGTGGGACAGGGTGTCATGATCCGCGCCGGGGTAGCGGTAGGACACGTCCCGCAGCTCGATGGAGTACAGGTGGTTCCGCTTCACCGCCAGGGGGGCGCCGTCCTCAAAACGGAAAATCTCCGGCGTCTCCACGAACTCCCGCAGGTCGGACAGGGACAGGCTCTGCCGGTGGAGGGTGCCCAGGCTGGAGAAAATGTCCGCCACCCACTGGGCAAACCCGCCCACCGCCGAGAAGTACAGCACAAATTCCGCCGTCCCCAGCTCCCCCCGGAGGGCCAGGGTGATGAGCCAGCCGTAGGCCGCGCCGTTGCGCAGCAGGGCCAGGGCGATGTCCAGCAGGTCTGCCCAAAGGTAGTACCGCTGGCCTTTTGCATAGAAGTCCACAAACAGGCGGACGTACTTGTCGTACAGCTGGGTCAGCCAGGGGCCCAGGCCGAAGATGCGGATGTCCTTGGCCAGCGTGGTGTCCTCGCCGCATTCGATGATGTAGCCGGATTTGCGCAGCAGGGCGCTCTCCTCCTCCCGGCGGCGGTAGCGCCAGGAGCGGATGCGTTCCCCCACAAAGTAACCCACGGCGGACAGGGCGGCGGTGAGCGCCGCGATTCCCGGCCCCACCCGGGAGAGCAGGAGCAGATAGACGGCGAAGCTGATGAGATTGGTAAGCAGGTTCACCATGGTGTCCCAGACGGCCTCGCCGGCCCGGTGGTTGTCGCAGGTGCATTCATGGGCCTTTTGCATCCGCCGGAGGTACTCCGGGTCCTCGATGTGGGGATAGGACGTGCGGCAGGCGGCTATGTTTTCGTCCATGGACAGGCTGTGGCGTACATGGGAGCGGCCAAAGATGGTGTTTGTCATCAGGTATTTCCACAGGGTGTACACCGCCGCCAGCCCCAGGGTGAACCAGAGGATCATCCGCACCAGCTCCTGGGGGCTGACGCCCCGGCCCACCGCGTCCAGCACCGCGGGCACCACGAACAGCTCCAGCAGGTTGGCCGCTACGCCGCAGAAGATCAGCCCCGCGCAGATGGCCAGCACGCTCTTGCAGTCCCGCCACGCCCGGCGGATCATAAAGGCGCAGTTGGACGCCATGCCGTA
>CAZCFU010000221.1:0-3047 GCA_964498005.1 uncultured Oscillospiraceae bacterium
CGCACCGACTTGAGGACGCACTCCTCCAGGGTGGAGCCGATGCCCATGACCTCCCCGGTGGCCTTCATCTGGGTCCCCAGGATATTGGAGGCGGCGGCGAACTTGTCGAAGGGGAAGCGGGGGAACTTGGCCACCACGTAGTCCAGGCTGGGCTCGAAGGCGGCGGTGGTGTTGGCGATGGCGATCTCGTCCAGGGCCATGCCCACGGCCACCTTGGCGGTGACCCGCGCGATGGGGTAGCCGCTGGCCTTGGAGGCCAGGGCGGATGACCGGGACACCCGGGGGTTCACCTCGATGAGGAAATACTCCGAGGAGTTTGGGTTCAGGGCGAACTGGACGTTGCAGCCCCCCTCGATCTTCAGCTCCCGGATGATCTTGATGGCGCTGTCGTTGAGCATCTTCAAGTCGTGGTCGTTCAGGGTCATAATGGGAGCCACCACGATGGAGTCCCCGGTGTGGACCCCCACCGGGTCCACGTTCTCCATGCCGCAGATGGTGATGGCGTGGTCGCCGGAATCCCGCATGACCTCAAACTCGATCTCCTTATAGCCCTTGACGCTCTTCTCCACCAGCACCTGATGCACCGGGGAGAGGTTGAAGGCGTTGGTGCCCACCTCCAGCAACTCCGCCTCGTCATAGGCGAAGCCGCCGCCGGTGCCGCCCAGAGTAAAGGCGGGCCGGAGGACCACCGGGTAGCCGATCCGATTGGCCGCCTCCCGGGCCTCCTCCAGCGAGTAGGTGATCTCCGAGGGGATGACCGGCTCCCCGATGGACTGGCACAGCTCCTTGAACAGCTCCCGGTCCTCGGCCCGCTCGATGCTCCGGCTGTCGGTGCCCAGCAGCTCCACCTGGCACTCCCGGAGGATCCCCTTCTTCTCCAGCTGCATGGCCAGGTTCAGCCCCGTCTGGCCGCCGATGCCGGGAACGATGGCGTCGGGCCGCTCGTGGCGGATGATCTTGGCCACGTATTCCAGGGTCAGCGGCTCCATATACACCTTGTCGGCGATGGTGGTGTCCGTCATGATGGTGGCCGGGTTGGAGTTGGCCAACACCACCTCGTAGCCCTCCTCCTTCAAGGCCAGACAGGCCTGGGTCCCCGCGTAGTCAAACTCAGCGGCCTGGCCGATGACGATGGGGCCGGAGCCGATGATCAGGATCTTTTTGATATCCGTTCTCTTTGCCATACTTGATTCCTCCGTTTTCTTGATGCAGACGGGATTGTTATGCCCGCCGGAAATCCGTTCCGTTCCAGTGGGTCAGCACCCACCGTCCATAGACCTCCATCCCGGCGAAGGGCGTGCTGCGGCCCTTGCTGGCAAACTCCTCCGGGTCGATGACATAGGGCGTCTCCACCTCAAAGACAGCATAGCCGGGATCATCCTCCAGGCCGAACCGCCGCCGGGGATTGTCCGAGAGAAGCTGACTTAGCCGCTCCACGGTCAAAATACCGGGCCTCACCAGGTGGGTATACAGCACCGCAAAGGCGGTCTCCAGCCCCACCACGCCCATAAGGCTCTTTTCCAGTCCCCCGGACTTTTCCTCCGCCGAGTGGGGGGCGTGATCAGTGGCGATCATGTCGATGGTACCGTCCAGAAGCCCGGCGACCAGGGCCTCCCGGTCCTCCCGGCCCCGAAGGGGCGGGTTCATCTTGAACCGGCCCTCCTCCCGCAGATCCTCGTCGCAGAGGGTCAGGTAGTGGGGGCCCGTCTCGCAGGTCACGTCCACCCCCGCCGCCTTGGCCTTCCGGATCAGCTCCACGCTCTCCTTGGTGGAGATGTGGCAGACGTGGTATTTGCAGCCTGTCTCCGCCGCCAGCCTCAGATCCCGTTCGATCTGCCGGTACTCGCTCTCGCTGGAGATACCCCGGTGGCCGTGGGCTCTGGCGTATACGCCGTCGTGGATGTAGCCGCCATGCAAAAGGCTGTTATCCTCGCAGTGGGCGGCGACGATCCTGCCCAGGGACTTGGCCTTGGTCATGGCCCGGCGCATCATCTCCTCGCTCTGCACCCCCCGGCCGTCGTCGGAGAAGGCGCGGACCTGGGCGGCCAGGCCCTCCATGTCGGCCAGTTCCTCCCCCCGCTCCCCCCGGGTGATGGCCCCGTAGGGGTATACCGGGATGACCGCCTCCGCCCGGATGGCGTCCAGCTGGGGCCGGAGCGTCTCCGGGCTGTCGGGCACCGGGTCCAGGTTGGGCATGGCGCATACGGCGGTGTAGCCGCCCTGGACCGCCGCCCGGCTCCCCGTCCCCATGGTCTCCTTATAAAAATACCCCGGCTGTCTGAAATGTACGTGTACATCACAGAAGCCGGGGAAAACGATATAGGGGCCAAAGGAAACGGGGACACGGCCACCGCCGGTCAGGAACCGGTCGATGGCTTCTTTACAGCTGTTGTCCTGATGCCTCTCACTCAAGAAACGCAACGCGAACCCCTCTCTTTCCATAAAGAGGCCCTTTCAAAGCCTCAATCTTTGATAAGATACCATGGAGCCGGGGCCCTGTCAAGAGGGGAAATCAATTTTATGCCCTTTCCCGCTTTCGGCCCACCCCCTCCACGCGGAGTGAAACGGGGCGCGGAGAGGCCGCCGCTTCGCGGGCGCCGGCACGCCCAGGATTTCGCGGGCATAAACGCGATTTTATGAAAGACTATGGTTGTGTATTTCAGATAAATGCGGTATAATGGTGCTGCGCAGAATAAGTGGTCATAGGACCATAATGAATATAAGCGGCATGGAAGGAAAACAAAACATGTGGATAACAGACACGCGCGGCGGGAAGCGGGCCCTGTCCCTATTGCTGTGCCTTTTGATTCTTTTGTCAAACATCACGGCGGCAAACGCGGCACAGCCGGCCAACAACCGGACGGTGAAAGCGGGCGTCTTCTATTTTGACGGCTACCATATGGAAGGCGAGGACGGCCGCCTGACCGGGTACGGCGTGGAATTCCTGAAACTGGTCTCTCAATACTCCCATCTGAACTTCTCATTCGTCGGGTATGACCAGTCCTGGGAGGATATGCAGGCCATGCTGGACCGCGGTGAGATCGACG
>CAZCFU010000222.1:0-3036 GCA_964498005.1 uncultured Oscillospiraceae bacterium
GAGCGGGCCCGCTTCACCATGGATGAGGGCTGCTCCAAGGCCGTGCGGGAGGTGTTCGTCTCCCTCTACGAAAAGGGGCTCATCTACAAAGGCTCCCGCATCGTCAACTGGTGCCCCCACTGCGTCACCGCCCTGTCCGACGCCGAGGTGGAGTACCAGGACAAACCCGGCCACCTGTGGCACATCAAGTACCCCATCGTGGGCGAGCCGGGGCGGTACGTCATCGTGGCCACCACCCGGCCCGAGACCATGCTGGGCGACACCGGCGTGGCCGTCAACCCCGCCGACGAGCGCTATCAGGACATCATCGGCAAGAAGTGCCTGCTGCCCCTGATGGACCGGGAGATCCCCATCGTGGCCGACGAGTACGTGGACCTGGAATTCGGCACCGGCTGCGTGAAGATGACCCCCGCCCACGACCCCAACGACTTCGAGGTGGGCCTGCGCCACAACCTGGACACCATCCGGGTGCTGGACGACCACGGCGTGGTCAACGAGAACGGCGGCAAGTATCAGGGGCTGGACCGCTACGAGGCCCGCAAGGCCGTCATCGCCGACCTGGAGGAGCTGGGCCTGCTGGAGAAAATCGAAGATCATCAGCACAACGTGGGCACCTGCTACCGCTGCCACAACGACGTGGAGCCCATCATCTCCGCCCAGTGGTTCGTCAAGATGGAGCCGCTGGCGAAAGAGGCCCTGCGGGTGGTCAACGAGGGCGAGACCAAGTTCGTCCCTGACCGCTTCACCAAGACCTACACCAACTGGATGGAAAACGTCCATGACTGGTGCATCTCCCGGCAGCTCTGGTGGGGCCACCAGATCCCCGTGTGGTACTGCGCGGACTGCGGCCACATGACCGTCACCCGGGAGGACCCCTGCCAGTGCGAAAAGTGCGGCTCGAAAAACATCGAGCGCGACCCAGACGTGCTGGATACCTGGTTCAGCTCCGCCCTGTGGCCCTTCTCCACCCTGGGCTGGCCGGAAAATACCGAGGATCTGGACTACTTTTACCCCACCGACGTGCTGGTCACCGGCTACGACATCATCTTCTTCTGGGTGGCCCGGATGATCTTCTCCGGCTGTGAGCACACCAAAAAGCCCCCCTTCCACACCGTCCTCATCCACGGCCTGGTCCGGGACGACAAGGGCCGCAAGATGTCCAAGTCCCTGGGCAACGGCATCGACCCGCTGGAGATGGCGGACAAGTACGGCGCGGACGCCCTGCGCTTCAACCTGATCACCGGCAACGCCCCGGGCAACGATATGCGCTTCTACGTGGAGAAGTGCGAGGCCATGCGCAACTTCGCCAACAAGATCTGGAACGCCAGCCGGTTCGTCATGATGAACCTGACCATCGACCAGTGCGTCCTGCCGGACAAGCTGGAGCAGGAGGACAAATGGATCCTGTCCCGGCTGAACCGGGTCATCAAAGAGGTCACTGACAACATGGACGCCTACGAGCTGGGCGTGGCCTCCGCCAAGGTGTACGACTTCATCTGGAGCGACTACTGCGACTGGTATATCGAGCTGACCAAGGCCCGCCTCCAGAGCGACGACGAGGCAGCCAAAGTCCAGGCCCAGAACGTGCTGGTGTACGTCCTCACCGAGACGCTGAAGCTGCTGCACCCCTTCATGCCCTTTATCACCGAGGAGATCTGGCAGGCCCTGCCCCACGCCCCCGGCACCGAGGGCGGCTTCCTGATGATGCAGAGCTGGCCGGAGTACAGCGAGGCGCGGAACTTCCAGGAGGCCGAGGGGGCCATGGAGTCCGTCATGGACGTGATCCGCGCCATCCGCGCCCGCCGCGCCGAGATGAACGTGCCCCCCTCCAAGAAGGCGGCGGTCACCATCGTCACCCGTCACCCGGAGGAGTTTTCCACCGGCGCGGGCTGCCTGTCCCGGCTGATGTACGCCTCCTTCATCGACGTGCGGGGGGACGAGCCGGCGGACACCGCCGGACTGGTGTGCGATGTCACCCATGACGCCAAGATCTATATGCCCCTGGCGGAGCTGGTGGACATCGAGAAGGAAAAGGCCCGGCTCACCAAGGATTTGGGCAAGAAGCAGGGCGAGCTGAAGGGCTTAGAGGGCAAGCTGTCCAACCCCGGCTTCCTGAACAAGGCCCCGGCGGACGTGGTGGCTTCTGAAAAAGAGCGCGCCGAGAAGCTGAAGGCCCTCATCGCCAAAATCGAGGAACAGCTGGCGGCATTGGTGGATGCCGAGGAGGAAAAGGCACGTTTGACCAAATATTTGGACAAAAAACAGGGCGAACTGAAGGGTTTAGAGTTCAAGCTGTCCAGCCCCGGCTTCCTGCGCATAACATCTGAGAAGGTGATAGCGGAGGAGGAAGAGCGCGCCGAAAAGCTGAGGGCCCTCATCGCCAAAATCGAAGAACAGCTGGCGAATATGTAATAATTTCCAAAACGCACTTACCCTTCAACAAATTTTGACCAACCAAATCCAGTATAATGGGCCCGACGTGGAAAACCACGCCGGGCCCTTTTTTCATACCCACCACACAAGAGAGGGGACAAGCCATGCCCATCACAGTGACCAGCCGGGACAGCGCGCTCACCATCGCCCTGTCCGGCGAAATCGACCACCACGGCGCCCGGGAGATGATGACCCAGCTGGACGACGCCATCGCCACACGCCTGCCCGTGCGCCTTGTTTTGGATCTGTCCGGCGTCACCTTCATGGACAGCTCGGGCATCGCCGTGCTGCTGCGGGCCCTGCGGCAGGAGCAGCAGATTGGCGGCTCCCTGCGTGTCACCAATATCCCCACCCAGGCCAGGCGCGTGCTGGACGCCGCCGGGGTGGGCCGGCTCATTACCTTAGATTGAGGAGGGCTACATAAGATGAAAGCAATCGACCAGGTGACCGTCACCTTCACCTCCCGCTCCGCCAACGAGGGCTTTGCCCGGGCGGCGGCGTCCTGCTTCGCAGCCCAGCTGGACCCCACCCTGGACGAGGTGGCGGATATCAAGACCGCCGTCAGCGAGGCGGTGACCAACGCCATCGTCCACGCCTACCCGG